>NZ_JACBXC010000307.1 GCF_013870535.1 Streptomyces phytophilus
GCCGCACGCGCGCGCCGCGCTGGGCGCGCAGCGGCCCAAGTCGGGCTGGAAGAGCCTGACGGGCGCGGAGCTGCGGGTGGTACGGGCCATCGTCGACGGCAGGACCAACAGGGAGGCGGCGGGCGTGCTCTTCCTGTCGCCCCACACCGTCGACAGCCATCTGCGACGGGTCTTCGCCAAGCTCGACATCAACAGCCGTGTCGAGCTGACGAAGCAGTTCCTGGCGCACGAGGCGGCCGCGCCCGAGGGCACGGCCGCCTCCCGTCAGCTCGCCTCCGCGGGGCCTAAGCTCCGCTTGTCCTCGGTGACCGAGTAGATCGCCGCGGCGCCGGAGTACGTCGCGGCCTCGCGGGCGAGTTCCACACGCGTGCCGATGCCCAGCTTCTTGTAGATCTTCCGCAGGTGGTAGTTGACCGTGTGCGCCGAGAGGTGGACGCGCCGGGCGATCTGCCGGTTCGTCATCCCGACGCTGACCAGGTACGCGATGCGCCGTTCCATGTCGGAGAGCACGCCCCAGCAGGAGCTGTGCTGGTGCCCGGCGGGACCGTCGGCCACCACGGCCGCGGGGTCGGGCCGGGCGGGCACGGCCCGCGGGCGGCGCGCGGAGTTCTGGGTGGCGTGCAGCCTGGCCAGTTCCTCGGTCGCCAGCGCGACGGACAGGGTGTCGGGTGAGTGCACGACGATGTGCGCGAGCCCCGACGCGTCGCGCTCGGCGAGCGCGTTGGCGTGCCGGGCGCTGAGGCCGACGACGGCGATGCCGGGGTTGTCCCCGGCGAGGCCGTTGACGGTGTCGAGTACGGTGCGCTTGAGGTCCGCGTCGCCGGTGTCGAGCGCGAGCCGGACGAGGAACGCGGCGGCCGCCGGGTCCTCGACGTACAGCCGGCGCTCCGCCGGGAGCCGGTCGTACGGGCCGGACAGCAGGGCGACGCCCGCGCGGGGCCCCTCCCTTCTGACGGCGAGCCGCACGTCGGTCCAGGCGTAGCGCGGTGAGTGCCGTATCTCCCGGTCGCGCCCGGGAGAGGCGCGGGCCCGCTCCAGGTGCTCGGTCGCCGTGGGCAGGTCCCCGGTGTACAGGGACACGGCGGACAGGACGGCGTAGGCGAGCGGCAGGAGCGCGGGGACGGCGTTCTGCTCCGTCGCCGCGGTGACCAGCTCCGCGTGCCGGCGCGCGTCCCGGAACCGGCCGGCCGCCAGGAACATCCGCGCCCGCACGGCGGCCGGCGCGGCGTGCCAGACGTCCGCGGACAGCTCGTACAGCCCCGCCTCCGCCTCGTCGACCAGCGTCCCGGCCTCGTCGTACTCCCGCAGGTCGGTGAGCTTGGCGGCCAGTTCGAGGCGGAAGTGCAGCCGCCACAGGGGGTCGGCGCCGCCGCAGTACCGCACCGCCGCCCGGCCCAGCCTGATGCCCTCGGCCAGCTCGCCGGCCCGCCAGCTCAGGTGGGACAGCGCCGTCAGCGCCATCAGCGCGGCGACGTCGCCCGGCTGGTCCGTCCGCTCCCGCAGGATCTCCCGGGCCCGCGTGCCGGCCTCCTCCTCCCGGCCCAGCAGCAGGCCGCCCAGGAGCGCCGACGCCTCGGCGTCGAGGCGCTCGGCCGCGGGAACTCCGGATGCGGACCGCGTCCGTTGTGCGAGATCCGTGCCGACGGCCGCTTTTCCCCTCATGATGAGCCCGTGTGCCCGTGAATAGGGACCGCCGTCGCCCTCCGTCACCACGGCGGCCCGCGGGGCCTGGTACCCGGGTACCCATGATCTTCGGCCTGTTTCCTCCTCACTTCTGCCGGAATGGTGCATCGCCTCGCGCTGCAGTGCACCGCGCGCGGGTGCGGGAATGGCGGCTACGGCGCCGCGCATCAAGAAGTCGCTACGGAATACGAATTGACGCTCCGTCGCCAGCACGAAACCCGCCGACATCGCCTCGTCCAGCGGCGCGAGTAAGGTCGCGAGCGGCCGGTTCAGCATCCTGGAGACATCCTCAAGGAGAAACGACCGGCCCTGCAGCGCGGCGATCTTCAACAACTCCTGGCAGCCGGGGCTCAGCTCGCCCAGCCGCAGCTTCACGAACGCCGGCACGCAGCGCGGGGTCCGCGACTCCGCGAGCCGAACCGTTCCTTCATGCCGGACCACCAGACCTTCGTCCACCAGCCCGTACGCCAACTCCGCAAGCAACTGGCTGTTCTCTCCGGCCGCGACTGCCAGGCCGCGCAACTCGTCGCCCAACTCGGCACCGAGAAGCTCGCTCAGGAACTGCTCGTTCGCCTCCGCGTGCATCGGCCCCGGCGGCGGACGACCGGACGGGCCGGCGCCGTCGGGTATCGTCTCCGGCTTCCGCGTCGCGTTTTTCGACCACGTTGTCATATTGCCCCCGACTATCCAGGTATATCCCGGGACTTACTCAGCCGTTGCAGTGACCTCCTTCCGACTCGCGTTCAACTTGATTTTCAACCCGCGGTCTTGGGTTGCACTTGGCGCTGACTTGGCGGCGAAATCTGCGAGTTGCTATCATTTCCATAACATGACGCACTCTTTACCTGGTTTTTACTGGGCGGGAATTCACCGGACAAAAAGGTCCGCGGAAACAGCGGAAAACCGCCATGCCGAAACGGGGAACCCCGACTGAGGGATTCCCCGCTCGACGTACCGGGAAAAGTCAGACCTTCGCCTCTTCCCCGACCTCGGCCGGCGGTGGCGAGGTCGTCTCCGGAGCCCGGCGGCCGGGCATCCACCAGTTGGTGTTGCCGCACAACTCCATCACCGCGGGCACGAGCACCATCCGCACGATGGTGGCGTCGATGAACACGGCCACGGCCATCCCCAGTCCGATCTGCTTGACCGACACGTCGTGGCCGAGCAGGGAGGTGGTGAAGACGGCGATCATGATGGCCGCGGCGGCGGTGATGACCTTCGCGGTCCGCGCCAGCCCGCTGGTGACGGCCGTGCGGGTGTCGCCCGTGCGCTCGTACTCCTCGCGGACCCGCGAGATCAGGAAGACCTCGTAGTCCATCGACAGGCCGAAGAGCACCGGGAACATCATCATCGGCACCCAGGTCGTGATGGGCATGTCGGTCGGGAACCCGAGGGCCGAGCCCAGCCAGCCCCACTGCACCACCGCGACCAGCACGCCGTACGCGGCGCCGATCGACAGCAGGTTCATCACGGCGGCCTGGAGGGCGATCGTCACCGACCGCACCAGCGCGACCAGCAGCACCAGGGACAGCACGATGACGACCGCGATCATGAACGGCAGCCGCGAGCCGGTCTCCTCGGCGAAGTCGATCGCCCCGGCGTTCGGCCCGCCGACCTGGACGGCCTCGCCGCCCGGCGCCTCGGGCAGTACGTCGTCGCGGAGTTCGTGCACCAGGTCCGCGGTCTTCTCGTCCTGGTAGCCGGTCTCGGGGAACGCCATGAAGGTGGCGGCCTCGCCGTCCTCGCTGACCCGCGGCTGCGTCACGTGCGCGATGCCCGGCGTACCGCCGACCGCCCCGACGGCGGGAGCCAGGTCGCCGCCCGCGGCGTCGACCTCCGCGGCGAAGATCAGGGGCGCGCCGTAGCCGGGCCCGAAGCCCTCGGAGACGATCTCGTACGAGGTGTAGCTGCTCCGGTCGCGCGGCTGGACGCTGGCGTCCGGCAGGCTGAGCCGCATCGACATCGCCGGCGCGGCGAGCAGCAGCAGCCCCGCGACCGCCAGCACCGCGGCGACCAGCGGCCGGCGCTGCACCACCCCGGCCCAGCGCTCCGCGGGGGTGCGGCGCTCGGCGGCGGGGGTGCCGTCGCGGTCGCCGCGGGCCGTGCGGCGGGGCAGCCGCAGCGAGTTGATCCTGTGGCCGGTGAAGCCCAGGAACGCCGGCAGCAGGGTCACCGCGGCGACCATCGTCACCAGCACGGTCACCGACGCGGCGACGGCCACGCCGGTCATCAGCCGCTGTCCCATGGTGACGAGGCCGAGCAGCGCGATCACCACGGTGGTGCCGGCGAAGAGGACGGCGCGGCCCGCGGTCGTGATGGCGCCCACGGTGGCGTCCTCGGGACTCTCCCCGTTCTGCAGTTTCTCCTTGTAGCGGGTGACGATGAACAGCGCGTAGTCGATGCCCACGCCGAGGCCGATGAGCGCGGAGACCAGGACGGTGAAGTCCGGCGAGGGGACGACGTGTCCGACGATCTTCATGAGGGCGATGCCGCCGAGGATCGCCATCAGCGCGGTGACGATCGGCAGCCCCATCGCCACCAGCGAGCCGAAGGAGATGAAGAGGATCACCGCCGCGGCCAGCACGCCGACGCTCTCGGCGGGGCCCTGCTTGGGCGTCTCGGCCTTCTCCGCCTTGTCGCCGCCGAGCCCCATGAGCAGACCGTCGCCGGAGGCGTCCTTGACGGTGGTCACCAGCGGCTTGACGTCGTCCTTCGTCGCTTCCTTGTCGGTGAGCGGAATGGTCGTACGGGCGATGCGGCGGTCCTCGGTGACCAGTTGCTCGTCGTCGTACGGCGACGTCAC
Source organism: Streptomyces phytophilus (assembly GCF_013870535.1). GTDB lineage: Bacteria > Actinomycetota > Actinomycetes > Streptomycetales > Streptomycetaceae > Streptomyces > Streptomyces phytophilus. The sequence continues at coordinate 4,487 of NZ_JACBXC010000307.1, forward strand.
CGGACCGGTGACCGGCGAGTCGGCGAGGTCGGCGACGACCTGCTCGACCTTCTGCCGCACGGCGGGGTCGTCGATCCCCGCGTCCGCCTTGACGGCGAGGGTCAGGGTGTCGCCCTGCTCCTCCGGGAAGTGCTTCTCCATCAGGGCCTGCGCCTTGGCCGACCCGGAGTCCCCGCCGGAGAAGTCGTTGTCGGGGTCGGCCGCGAGGCCGAAGCCTGCGGCCGCCACGACGAGCACGCCGGCGATCCAGGCCAGCAGGACCAGGCGGCGGCGCCGGTGGCAGAACCGGGCCAGCCTCGCCAGAGCGCCGTCCGGACGGGCGGTCTCGGTGGACATCATCGTCTCCTCGGGTTTCGTGCGGTGCACCCCTCATCCTCGGGACAGGGATCACCGGAGTCGACGTACAGACGCAGGCACTCCGCGGGCCGCACTACCGCGGCCGCGGTACTCCTCTTGCAGTACATGTCAAAGCAGGGCCGCCGGAGGCACGGCCGCGGGGGCCGCGGATCAGGCTAAGGAGAGCCGGCGCGCGACGACCGGGATCACGACGCCGCCGGCCAGCAGGTGCGTGCAGACCAGCACGGCCTGCGTGGTGTCCGCGGTGTACGGCGCGAAGCCGGGGCCCGCGAGGGACAGGACCGTGAACGCCCCCGCGCACACCGCGAAGACGCGGGCCGGGCGGCGGACGCCGCGTTCCGCACGCCGGGCGAGGCGGTCCAGGAGCACCGCGAGGGCGATGCCGAGGAGCGACCACAGCACGACGCTGCGCGCGACGCCGCCCACCGGGATGGCGGTGGCCTCGTCCTCCCCGATCCCGGCCGCGACCATCTCGACGCCGGCGCCGCGCGCCAGCAGGGTGAACGACTCCGCCACCGCCGCGGCGGCGAGGGTGGCCAGGACGGCGACGAGCCACACCGGTCGCGCGGCCAGCCAGGCGGCCCGCGGCGACGGGGAGTGGGACTGGGGGGCGGTCGCGGCCATGGCGCTGCCTCCTGTTCCGGCGCGGGGAGGGGGTGGACCTTCCGTACGGTAAGGCGGCGGCCGGCCGATGCCCATCGGGCCGTGGGCAGTTGAGCACCCGGTTGACGGACGGAGCGGCTCCGGCGTACGCGTCCGCCGGAGCCGCCCGTACGCCGCGGGGGGCTTATGCGGAGACCGCGCGCCTGGCCCTGGCCAGCGCGAG
>NZ_JACBXC010000308.1 GCF_013870535.1 Streptomyces phytophilus
TGGCCGGGCTTTTCCGTCAGCCGCGCGGCGATGCGCCGGCCGGGCTTGCCGACCCGCATCGCGAGGTAATTCAGCGCCCGATGCATAAACGTTTGGAATTTCTCCGGCCCCCCGGCGGGTGCCCCTTGCGGTGCGGGCGGAAGAAGCCCCGGCGGCCCTTCGGGTGACGGACCGTCAGGACTCCGGATGGGACAACGCGCGCGCCGGGCGCACTCGCGGGCCGCGTACCGCTTCGCCGGCGCGCGGCCCGCTCCCCCGCCCGGCGCGCCTTCTGCAATTCCATTGACCGCGCCGTCCGGGCCGGATGCGGAAACGGTACCTCCTCTTCCTGCGGGGGGCGGCCGCTCTCCGCAGCGCCCTCTCACGTTTTCCTGACACTCCGCTTACACAGCTGCAGACACTTGCCGAAAGCCTGATCGGTCCCGCATTGAAGCGCGCCGGGGCGGCCGCGAGCATGAATGGGGTCGGGAGAATCCAGAGATTGGGGGGCGGCGGATGCACGGGTTACGCCCGTTGGCGGGAAATCACGGCAGCAGGGACTGCACGGGGCTGCTGGGCCGGCTCTGCGCCCTGTGCGCAAGCCGGCTGGACCAGGAGTTGAGGTCCCTTCGGGAGTTATACGAGGAGAGCGAGCAGTTGCTCACCCACACGGCGCCCCGGCTGCGTGAGCGCGTCAGCGGCAGCCGGAGCAGCGCGGGCATCGTGCTGGACGAGGACACGGTGGCGTTGCGCAGCCGGGCCGCGGACGTCCTGGCGCAGTGGGCCCGGCTGGTGGTGGAGGAGAGCCGCGGCCGGGTGCCGCGGCCGCGGGAGCCGCGGCCGGAGGCCCTGGTGCGGCTGCTGCGGGAGCAGTTGGGCTGGCTGGCCGGCCACCCCGCGGCCGCCGACTTCGCCGAGGAGGTCGCCGAACTCCTGGCCGCCTTCGGCAGGTTGCACGACCTGGGCCGGGTGCGTACGTTCCCGCTCGGCCCGTGCCCGCAGGCCGGCTGCGACGGGGCGCTGCAGGCGGTGATGTCCGCGGGCGGAGGCCGGGTGCCCAGCCATGTCGGCTGCGAGGCCGGGCACGCGCTGCCGCCGCACGAGTGGATGCGCGTGGCCGTGCGCCTGGAGGGCGAGGCCGCGTGAGCGGGCAGAGGGGCCGGCCGGGCCGGCGGGTCCCGACCGAACTGGCCGCCCTGGCGATGGGGGTGAGCGAGGCCACCATCCGCAAGTGGGCCAGCCGCCGGAAGATCACCCGGTACGGCGGCCCCCAGCAGGCGCTGTACGACCTGGACGAACTTTTCCGATTGACCCGCCGGTAATCGCGGCGATCGCCCGTGGAAGAACCCGGCATACCGAATACCGGCGCCGGCGGGGCCGCGAGGAGCGTGTCCGCTCTTTCGGCGGCTCTGCGCCCGGATGCGATATCCGCATCCTCGTCGGTTCTCCGGCCCGGAATGCGGATTTTTTGTTTTGCCCTACCAGAGGAAGTGTGGTCGATGCCTGTTTCTACCTGGACGCCCGTCGGTCGCTGGACGGGTACGGTCACCCACGACGGCGAGGTGGACGACTACACGGTCACCTTCGCCTCGGACGGCTCGCTCTCGGTCACGACCGAGAAGAGCACCGGCACCGGTTCCTGGAGCGTGACCGGCGAGGCGGAGCTGGAGTTCTCGCTGCGCGAGAACTTCAACGCCGACATCGCGCAGATCAGCCCGAACGGCCACCGCGCCGCGTACATCCGGATCGACTTCACCGCGCGCCCCGACGGGGACACGCTCACCGGCGAGGGCCGGGCCGTCGTGCACGGCGCCGACGACTCCGTGATCTACGGGACGGACGCCACGACCGCAGTGCACCGGCTGCCATGAGCCGGCCGCCAACGGCCGGTACGGACGCGCCGGCCGGGAAGGCCGGGGAGGTGGCGGCGGCCGGGGAGGTGGCCCGGCTGAGCGATCTGGCCGCGCTCCAGCGGCTCGTGGGCCGCTACCTGGACGGGCTCGACGAGGGGGTCTTCGACGACGCCTGGGCCGGGGCGCTGTTCACCGAGGACATCGAGATGACCTTCCCGGTCGGCAGCCACCGCGGCATCGCCGGTGTCGGCGCCTTCACCACCGAGATCATGGCGCGCTGGGGCCGTACCCACCACCACGGCTCGCAGCCCCGCGCCGACCTCGACGGCGACCGGGCCGAGGTCGGCTGGAGCCTGATCGCCTCCCATGTGCACCACGGCTCGCCCCTGCCGCCGGCGCCTTCGCAGTACTTCCAGCTCGGGGGGCGCTTCGCCGGCGCGGCGCGGCGCACGCCGGACGGCTGGCGCTTCGAGCGGCTGCGGCTGCGCATCGTGTGGACCACGGGAGCCGTGCCCGCCAGCGTCAACGGGATCAACGCCACCACGCTCGACACACGCGGGAACACCACCGCAGCGAAGGAGAACTGACACATGTCCACCAGCCTCACGGCCGAGCAGCAGCGGGACGTCATCGAGAAGGTCTTCCACGAGGGCCTGGACCTCGGCGACCTCTCGGCCGCCGACCGCTACCTGACCGAGGACTTCCGCAACAACGGCAGCCACGACGATTCCATGCGGGGTCCGGAGGCGTTCAAGCACACCATCAGGATCCAGCAGTCCGCGTTCACCGACATCCGCTACGAGATCCTCGACTTCATCTCGATGGGCGACCGGGCGGCGATCCGCTGGGTGATGCACGGCAAGCACACCGGCCCGTTCATCGGCATCCCGCCGACCGGCCTGCAGGTGCAGCACCAGGCGATCATCTGGTTCCGCTTCGAGGGCGACCGGATCGCCGAACGCTGGGGCATCGTCGACAACTTCACCCTGGAGCGCTTCTTGAAGTCCGGTGGCAAGCCGGCCGGCCCGCTGACCCCGGCCGGGGCCGGCAAGCCGAGCGCCTGACCCGTCCGGGCACCGGGCGGGCACCCGCCGCCGGACGCGGCCCGTGCCCGCCCGGCACCCGGACGTCCGGCCGTCCGGCGAGCCCGGAAGCCGATTGCTGGTTGTTAACCTTGATGCATAAGCTTATTGATGATTGTGGCCACTGCGGCACCGCGGCTGGCGGTGCGGGGTGGTCAGGCAGTGAGGGAGAGGACGATGGGCCAGGAGTTCAAGAACCACGACATGACGATGATGTTCACCATCCACAACGCGCTGCGGCGCGAGCTGGAGCGGATCGCGCGTATCACCGCCCGTGTCGACGACGATCCCCGCCACGTACTGAGCTGCGCGGTGGGCTGGGAGCTGTTCAAGAACAACCTCACCATCCACCACACCTCCGAAGACCTCACCCTGTGGCCGGTCATGCAGCAGGCCCTCGCCGACCGCCCCGACGAACTCGCCCTCCTGGACGCGATGGAAAGCGAGCACGCCGTCATCGACCCCCTCCTCGTCGACATCGACGCCGCGCTGGCCGACCGCGAAGGCGGACTCGAACGCCTCACCGGCCTGACCGACACCCTCAACACCCTGCTGCGCGACCACCTCCTGCACGAGGAGCGCGAGGCCCTGGCCCTCATGGACACCACCCTCAGCAACGAGCAGTGGGCGGCGTTCGGCAAGGAGCAAAGCGGCCGCCACACCGACGACATCCCCACCTACCTGCCCTGGCTGCTCGACGGCATGGACCCCGACCAGCTCACCCGGTTCCTCGACAACATGCCGCCGCCCATGCGCACCGCCTACGAGAACGAATGGCGCATCGCATACGACGACCTCGACATCTGGAACACCCACACCAAGACCCACTGACCCACCGGCCCACCGCACCCCACCGCACCGCACGACCAGGCCCCGGCGGAGCTTCGCGCCGGGGCCCCGGTGTCGCGGAGGGCTACCCGGTGGCCCCTCTCCCCGGGCGCGGTGTGCCCGGGGGCCGGCGGGGCAGGCGGATTTATACTCGGGCAGGAGGTGCTGTCTTGCGGCGTGCACGCAGTGAAGTCCAGGACCCGGCGGGCCGGGTCGATCCGGCGGCGGCCCCGGCACGGCCCGGCGCCCCCGCGGGGGCGGCGGGGGCGCTCTCGGAGCCGCTTCCCGGTGAGCTCTTCTTCCTTCTGCGCCGGGTCCGCGCGAAGTTCTCCCTGGTCTCCGACTGCGCCGAGACCGCCTCCCGGGACTTCCTCGTCCTCGACGCCCTCGGCGGCCAGGACTGGGCGTCGCAGATCGACCTCGCCGAACGCCTGGGCATCAACCGGACCATCATGGTCCAGGTCATCGACCGGCTGGAGGACCGCGGCGAGGTCCAGCGCACCCGCGACCCGGGAAACCGGCGCCAGTACGTGCTCTCCCTCACCGAGCGGGGCCGGGCCGCCCTGGCGGACCAGCGCCTGGCCGTCGCCGAACGCGACGCGCTGCTGACCTCCGCGCTCACCCGCAAGGAGACCGCCCGCCTCAACGAGCTGCTCGCCCTGCTGCTGCCCCCCTCGGCGCGGCCGCTGGTGCGGGGCAGCGAGAACCTCGTCGCCCAGGCCGACCTCAGGCTGCGCCGGCAGGGCGACGACATGCTCGCGGGCACCGGACTGCGCCTGCGCTTCTACCGGCCCCTGTCGGCGCTCGCCGCCCTGGGGCCGTGCTCCCAGCAGCAGCTCGCGGAGTCCCTGGCCATCACCGGGCCGGCCGCCTCGCAGCTCGTGGACGACCTGGTCAAGCAGCAGCTGGTGCACCGCGGCCAGGACCCGCACGACAGGCGCCGCTACGCCCTGGAGGTGACCGCGCCCGGCCGCGAGGCGCGCACTGTCATCGCCACGGCCGTACGCCGGCTCGCCGCCGACATGGCGGCGCTGCTCGGCCCCGGCGGCGAGGACGACCTGCGGGCGCTGCTGCTGAAGGTCGATTCCGCGGCCATCTCGGCCACCGCGTCCTGACCCCCACTCCCCCGCTTCCCCGCTCCCCGCTTCCCCGGGCCGCGGGCCGGCCGGGCCCGGCCGGGGTTGTCAGGTGGCGGCGGTGTGCTGCCACATGTCGCGCAGCGACTGCCCGACGGAGGTCTTCGGCCGCCAGGCCAGGAGGCGTTCGGCGAGGCGGATGTCCGCCCGGGTCCAGCCCCCTCCGTGGGAGGCCACCGGCTGGTCGGCCAGCTCCAGTACGCCGGCGTCCAGGCCGGCCTCGGCGACCAGCAGGGTCAGCAGGCGGCGCATGCCGAGGGCCTCGCCGCGCCCGATGTTGACGCTCCGGCCGGTGAGCGGGGACTCGGCCGCCCGTACGACGGCATCGGCCAGGTCCCGTACGTCGACGTAGTCCCGCCGGTCGCCGTTGACCTCCAGGTGCAGCCGGTCGCCGGGCGCCAGTGCGCGCAGCCTGCGTACGACGGAGCCGAGGAAGCTGCCGGCCGCCGCGCCCGGGCCGTACACGTTGACCGCGCGCAGTACGACCCCCTGCACGTGGCCGGCCCGGCTCGCCCGGAGCACGGCGTTCGAGCCGGCGAGTTTCGAGCGGCCGTAGGGGGTCTGCGGGTGGGGCGGCCGGGACTCGCCGATGTCGGTGCCCTCGGGTACGGGGCCGTATTCGTGGATGGAGCCGATCTGCACGAACCGCGGGGGCGCGGGCAGCAGTCGGGCGGCGTCCAGCAGGTGGTCGACGAGGCGGGCGTGGGCCTGCCGGTTCTCCTCGGCGGAGGCGAGCCAGCCGCCGGTGGCGTTCACCACGATCCCGGCGCC
>NZ_JACBXC010000309.1 GCF_013870535.1 Streptomyces phytophilus
TCCAGGTGGCCAGCCAGGCGTCCTGCGGCCGGCCGATGAGCAGCAGGACGGGCGGGCACTGGAAGATCTCGTCCTTGATCTGCCGGCACACGCCCATGCCGCCGGCGGGCACCGCCTCGCCGTCGAGCACGCAGGCGTCGATGCCGCCGCGCTCCAGCTCCGCCAACACCGCGGGGAACGTGGCGCACTCGACGTACGCCACCGGGGGCAGATCCGCCGCGGGCCGGCGGCCGGCGGCGAGCCGGACCTGCTCGCGCGTGTTCGCGTCGTCGCTGTAGACCAGTACGTTGACCGGTGCTGCGGCCGTCGACTCCATGGTTCCTCCGGTGGTTCTCGGGCACCGCTCTCACGGCGGAGCCTACTCCGACCGGGGGGCGGCGGTGCAGTCCAGGGCCCTCTCCCGGGCCTTGACACTCCGAACGGCACCCCCCGGAGTGAGGCGGGGATAAGGGACCGACATAATGTCGGACGTGGCGACAGCAACAGCAGCAGTAGAGACCGGGCACGCGCACCCGTCGGTCAACCGGCCGAACCTCACCAGCGTCGGAACCATCATCTGGCTGAGTTCCGAGCTGATGTTCTTCGCGGCCCTCTTCGCGATGTACTTCACCCTGCGGTCGGTGATGGGTGCGGACTACTGGAGGGAACAGGCCGACACCCTCAACGTTCCCTTCGCGCTCGGCAACACCACGATCCTGGTGCTCTCCTCCCTCACCTGCCAGCTCGGCGTGTTCGCCGCCGAGCGCGGTGACGTGAAGAAGCTGCGCATGTGGTTCACGGTGACCTTCATCATGGGTGCCGTCTTCATCGGCGGGCAGGTCACCGAGTACGTGGAGCTGGTGCACGAGGGCATCTCGCTCTCCTCCGGCCCGTACGGCTCGGCGTTCTATCTGACCACCGGCTTCCACGGACTGCACGTGACGGGCGGCCTGATCGCCTTCCTGCTGATCCTGGGGCGCACCTACGCGGCCAGACGGTTCACCCACCAGCAGGCGACCGCCGCGATCGTGGTGTCCTACTACTGGCACTTCGTGGACGTGGTCTGGATCGGCCTCTTCGCCACGATCTACTTGATCAAGTAACCGGCCGGGGAGCCGGCACCGAGAAGCACACCGACGCTGAAGATCCTGATACCGGGGTAATCCGTGAAAAAGCTCTCCGCACGACGGCGCCATCCGCTGGCGGCGCTTGTCGTCCTACTCATTGCGCTGGCGGCCACCGGGGGGCTGTACGCCACTTTCGCGCCCACGGGCAAGGCACAGGCCGAAGAGACCAGTCAGTCCCTCGCCGTGGAGGAGGGGCAGAAGATCTTCCGGGTCGGCTGCGCGTCCTGCCACGGCACCGGCGGCCAGGGCTCCAGCGACGGGCCCAGCCTCGTGGGCGTCGGCGCGGCGGCGGTGGACTTCCAGGTCTCCACGGGCCGGATGCCCCTGCAGCAGCAGGGCGTCCAGGCGCCGAAGAAGCCGAACATCTACACCCAGAAGGAGATCGACCAGCTCGCCGCGTACGTCGCCTCCCTGGGCCCCGGCCCGGCGGTCCCCGAGGAGAGCCAGTACGACCCGGCGGGCGGCGACGTCGCCCGCGGCGGTGACCTGTTCCGCACCAACTGCGCGCAGTGCCACAACTTCACCGGCAAGGGCGGTGCGCTGACGGACGGCAAGTACGCGCCGAACATCGACGGCGTCGACCCGAAGCACATGTACGAGGCCATGCAGACCGGCCCGCAGAACATGCCGTCCTTCCCCGACAAACTGCTGACGACCACGGACAAGCAGGACATCATCGCCTACCTCGACGAGGTCGGGGGCGACGAGGCCGAGTCGCCGGGCGGCTTCAGCCTCGGTGGCCTCGGCCCGGTGAGCGAGGGTCTGTTCGCCTGGGTCTTCGGGCTCGGGGCCCTCGTCGTCCTGACGATCTGGATCACCGCCCGGAGTGCAAAGGCCAGGAAGTCATGAGTAGCCAGGCTGGATCTGAGAACGAGAACAACGGCGAGCACCTGCCGACCGTCCGGGAGGGCGAGGACGGCGGGGGCGTCGCGGTCGAGGAGCGCGACCCGTTCGCCAACCCCGGCCTGCCGCCGCACGAGCCGCGCAAGCAGGACATCGACGAGCGGGCCGCCAAGCGCTCCGAGCGCACCGTGTCGCTGCTCTTCACGGTGTCGATGCTGGCGACGGTCGCCTTCATCGCCGCGTTCGTCGCGATCGACGTCGACGAGATCGTCTACATCTTCCCGCTCGGCCACGTCAGCGCGCTGAACTTCGCCCTCGGCGTCACCCTGGGCATCGCGCTCTTCACCATCGGCGCCGGCGCCATCCACTGGTCCCGCACGCTGATGTCGGACGTGGAGGTCATCCAGGAGCGGCACCCGATCGCCGCCACGGAAGAGACCGAGGCCATCAGCAAGGCCGACTGGCGGCAGGGCACCGAGGAATCGGCGATCGGCAGCCGCAAGATCATCCGGCGGACCATGCTCGGCGCGCTCACGCTCGTGCCGCTCGCCGGCGTCGTACTGCTGCGCGACCTCGGCCCGCTGCCCGGCACCAAGCTGCGCGAGACCCTCTGGGCCAAGGGCAAGCTGCTCATCAACATGAACACCGACGAGCCGCTGCGCCCCGAGGACATCACCGTCGGCTCGCTCTCCTTCGCCAAGCCCGAGGGGCTGAAGGAAGGCGACCACAGCTTCAACAACGAAATCGCCAAGGCGGCCCTGATGCTCGTCCGGATCCACCCGGGCGACATCAAGGACCGGAAGTCGGCGGACTGGGGACACGAGGGCATCCTGGCCTACTCCAAGATCTGCACGCACGTAGGCTGCCCCGTCAGCCTGTACGAGCAGCAGACGCACCACGTGCTGTGCCCGTGCCACCAGTCGACGTTCGACCTGTCCGACGGCGCGCGCGTGCTCTTCGGCCCGGCGGGGCACCCCCTGCCGCAGCTGCGGATCACGGTCAATGACGAGGGCTATCTGTACGCGCTCGGCGACTTCGACGAGCCGGTCGGCCCGAGCTTCTGGGAGCGCGGATGAGCACCACCACGACACACACACGCCGCAACCCGCCCAGCAGAGGCGAGCGGATCGCCGACTGGACGGACGCCCGGCTCGGCCTGCACGGCGCCGGCCGCAAGAACATCCGGAAGATCTTCCCCGATCACTGGTCGTTCCTGCTCGGCGAGATCGCCATGTACACCTTCCTGATCGTGCTGCTGACCGGCGTGTACCTGACGCTGTTCTTCAAGCCGAGCATGGCGGAGATGACGTACCACGGGTCGTACGCGCCGATGAACGGCGTGATGATGACCGAGGCGTACGCCTCCACGCTGGACATCAGCTTCGACGTCCGCGGCGGGCTGCTCGTCCGGCAGATCCACCACTGGTCCGCGCTGATCTTCATTGCGGCCATGGCGACGCACATGATGCGCGTCTTCTTCACCGGCGCGTTCCGCAAGCCGCGCGAGGTCAACTGGCTCTTCGGCTTCACGCTGCTGGTCCTCGGCTGCGTCGCCGGCTTCACCGGCTACTCGCTGCCCGACGACCTGCTCTCCGGCACCGGCGTCCGCTTCATGGAGGGCGCCACGCTGGCCACCCCGGTGATCGGCACATATCTGGCGTTCTTCCTCTGGGGCGGTGAGTTCCCAGGGACGGACATCATTCCGAGATTCTTCGCGGTGCACGTGCTCCTGGTGCCCGGGATCATGCTGGGGCTCTTCCTCATCCACCTGATCCTGATCTTCTACCACAAGCACACCCAGTTCGCGGGCGCCGGCAAGACCAACGACAACGTCGTGGGCGCCCCCTTCATGCCGGTGTACGTGGCGAAGGCGGGCGGGTTCTTCTTCCTCGTCTTCGGCGTGGTCACGCTGCTCGCGGGGATGTTCACGATCAACCCGGTCTGGGATCTCGGACCCTACCGACCAGATCTGGTCTCCACCGGAGCCCAACCGGACTGGTATATGGGCTGGACCGAGGGCCTGATCCGGTTCATGCCAGGGTGGGAATGGGTCATCCCGGGCGGATACACGATCAACTTCGGGGTGTTCATCCCCCTGATGATCGTGGGCGTCGTCCCGACCGTGATGGTCGCCTACCCGTTCTTCGAGTCCTGGGTCACCGGCGACCGCCGCGAGCACCACATCCTGGACCGCCCGCGCAACGTGCCGACCCGTACCGGCTTCGGTGTGGCCTGGCTGACCTGGGTGTTCGTGCTCCTGATGGCCGGCGGCAACGACCTGTGGGCCACGCACTTCCACCTCTCGATCGAAGCGATCACCTGGTTCGTGCGGATCGCCTTCTTCGTCGCCCCGGTGCTGGCCTTCTGGATCACCCGGCGCATCTGCCTCGGGCTCCAGCGGCGGGACCGCGAGAAGGTCCTGCACGGCCGCGAGACGGGCATCATCAAGCGGCTGCCGCACGGCGAGTTCATCGAGGTGCACGAGCCGCTGCCGCAGGAGCAGATGCACGTCCTCACGTCGCACGACCAGCACACTCCGCTGGAGCTGGGCCCGACGGTCGACGACAACGGAGTGGTGCGCAAGCAGAGCCCGGTGGAGAAGCTGCGGGTCAAGCTGTCGCAGGGCTACTACGGCGAGGCCGGCCAGATCCCGAAGCCGACCCGGCACGAGTACGAGGAGATCACCAGCGGGCACGGGCACCACTAGGGCGCCTGTCCACCGTCGAACGATCGCCGCAGGGGTCCCCGTCCAGCAGTTGGACGGGGGCCCTTCGGCGTATTCTGCGCTCGATAGGCTGACGCCCGACAACTGAGACGACCCGCGGGGACGGTGTGCCATGAGCGTGCAGACGGCAGCAGGAGGCGACAGCCCGGCGGCGCGTTCCTGGCCGGACGTCATCAGCGCGCTGATCTCCGGCCAGGACCTGGGCGCCGAGGACACCGCCTGGGCCATGGACCAGATCATGTCGGGCACCGCGAGCAACGCGCAGATCGCCGGGTTCGCGGTCGCCCTGCGCGCCAAGGGCGAGACGGTCGCGGAGATCTCCGGCCTGGTGCGCACGATGTACGAGCACGCCAACACCATCGACGTACCCGGCCCGACGGTGGACGTCGTGGGCACCGGCGGCGACCGGGCCCGTACGGTCAACATCTCCACCATGTCCGCGATCGTCGTCGCCGGGACCGGCGCGAAGGTCGTCAAGCACGGCAACCGGGCCGCGTCCTCCGCCTCCGGCGCCTCCGACGTGCTGGAGAAGCTGGGGGTCAACCTCGACCTCGGCCCCGGGCGGGTCGCCGAGGTCGCGGAGGAGGCGGGCATCACGTTCTGCTTCGCGGTGAAGTTCCACCCCGCGATGCGGCACGTCGCGCAGACCCGCAAGGAGCTGGGCGTCAGCACCCCGTTCAACTTCCTCGGCCCGCTCACCAACCCGGCCCGGGTCGGGGCGCAGGCCACCGGCGTCGCGGACGCCCGGATGGCGCCGATCATGGCCGGGGTGCTGGCCGAGCGCGGCACCTCGGCGCTCGTCTTCCGCGGCGACGACGGGCTGGACGAGCTGACGACGACGGCCACGTCCCAGGTGTGGACGGTGCGCGGCGGCGCGGTGCGGCAGGAGAGCTTCGACCCGCGGGACGTGGGCATCGAGCTGGTGCCCGTGGAGGCGCTGCGGGGCGCCGACGCCTCGTACAACG
>NZ_JACBXC010000031.1 GCF_013870535.1 Streptomyces phytophilus
GACCGTCGACCCGCCCGGCACGTCGCCGGCCTCCAGGTCGATCCTGCCCTGCCGGACCAGCCGCCCGCGCGCGTCCCTGACCTCCGCCTCCGCCGTGCCCTCACCACCGGTGAGCCGCACCTCCGGATCGGCGTCCCCGTTGGCGACCAGCAACTCGCGCCACCGCGCGCCGTCCACCGCGACCGGCAGCGGCGCGTACCGCGCGACCACCACCGTCCCGCCGGCGTCCGCTGTGATCATCGGGTAGCCGAGGTCGGGCCGGGACGGGCGCAGCGCGCCCAGTTGGAGGGCGTCGGCGCGGTCGCGGAAGACCCCGAGCCAGAACGCCAGCGCCTCGCGCTGCCCCGGCGTCTGCGCCGCCAGGTCCACCGATATCTGCGGAACCGCGAACAGCACGTCGATGAGCTGGCACGCGACCCGCTCGGGCGGCTCGGCCGGGTGCCACATCAGCATGTCCGAGTGGACCGCCACCGGCCCGGCGACCAGCCGCACGTCGACCGTGCGCTGCCGGTTCTCGACGGTCGACAGCGGGCAGTCGGTCGCGCGCACCATGCTTGCGTACGGCCACAGCCCCGGGCTGACGTACGGCTGGCGGTGCTCGACCATCGCCTCCGGGTCCGCGGCCGTGATCCGCTCGTGGATCCGGCCGAGCAGCCGCTCCACGCCCTCGGAGACCGTCGCGCAGTCGGCCTCCGGGCCGGGCGCAGGCGGGTCGGGGACCACGAACCAGTCCACGAAGTCGATCTTCAGCCCGTCCATGCCCCACTCCTCGACGGCGCGCGCCAGGCGGTCGGCGAGATGCTCCCGTACGACGGGATAGCGCGGGTCGACGACGATGGCGTGCAGGTGGTCGACGCGGGTCAGCGCGTAGTCCTGGAACTTCTCCCACACCGAGCTCTCCCGGCCGACGAACGGCAGTGCGAACCACAGGAGATACGCCACGCCCAGCTCGTTGACCCGCCGCACGTGCGCGGCCGTGTCCGGCAGGGAGACCGGCTCCCAGTCGCCGCAGTGGCCGTAGCCGCGGGTGCGGTCCGCGGTCATCCAGCCGTCGTCCACGATGATCGTGTCGAGGCCGAGCTCCTTGCCGAGCGCGGCCTGCGCCTCGACGGCCGCGGGGCTGACGTCCTGGTGCATCGCGTACCAGGTCGAGTACGCGGGGCGGCGCGCCGCGGCCGGGACGCTCACCGTACGGTCGCCGAGCCACCACTGCGCGACGCCGGCGAGGCAGCTCGCGAAGTGCCGGCCGGAGGTGTCGATCCGTACGGTCAGCCGCCCCGCCGCCTGCATCCAGCAGCGGAACTCCCCGCTCTCCTCGACGACCCCCGCCCCGGCCAGCACCTCCGTGCGGTCCGCGGCGAACACGCACAGCCCCGCGTCGCCCGTGCCGATCAGGGCGGCGACGGGCGCGCCGCGCGACAGGGACACCTGCCGGGGCGCCGCCCAGGCGGTGGGCAGCCACGTGTGGCCGCGGGTGTCGGGGGTCCAGAACGCGGTCGCGTCGACGCACGGCACCCGCCACTCGACGCGTACGCCACCGGGGCCCGAGACCGTGATCTCGACGACGCCGTCCGCCGCGCCGCTGCGCGTCACCTCGCCGGTGACCAGCAGGTCCAGCCCGCCGGCCGACAGCTTCCGCGGCCTGCCGGAGGCGGCCGCCGGGGCGTGCGGTTCCCAGATCTCTTCCATGCCTTCTTCCCCTAACCCTTCGTCGCCCCGGCCAGCAGGCCGGAGATGAACTGCCGTTGGAGGACCAGGAACAGCACCATCATCGGCAGGGCGGACACGGCCGTGCCGGCGAGGATGGCTCCGTAGTCGGTGCTGGTCTTCATGCCGTGCAGCGTCGCCAGCGCCACCGGCAGGGTCTGCATGTCGGGGTTGCGCAGCGCGATCAGCGGCCACACGAACTGGTTCCACGAGCCGAGGAAGAGGAAGACGGACAGGGCCGCGAGCACCGGCCGCATCACGGGGATGACGACGCTCCACAGCACCCGCAGCTCGCCGGCGCCGTCCACGCGGGCGGCGTCGAGGAGTTCGTCCGGCAGCCCGCTGAGGGCCTGGCGCATCAGGAAGATCGCGAACGGCACGCAGAGGCCGGGCAGCACGATCGCCTGGTAGCTGTCCAGCAGCCGGAAGTCCATCATCATCTGGAACAGCGGCACCAGCATCACCTGGTCGGGCACGACCAGCGTGGACAGCAGCAGGGCGAAGAGGACCGTACGCCCGCGGAAGCGGAACTTGGCGAACGCGTACCCCGCGAGCAGCGCGATGACCAGCGCCCCGAGCGTCTGCAGCCCGGCGATGGCCAGCGAGTTGCCGAGCACGCGGACCAGGCCCACCTTGTCCTGGAGGGTGGACAGGTTCTCGCCGAGGTGGCCGCCGGGCACAAGCTTGGGCGGCCAGGCGAAGATGTCCGAGTTCTCCTGGGTGGCCGAGACGATCAGCCAGTAGAAGGGGGCCACCGACAGGCCGGTGAGCGCGGCCAGCAGCAGCGTCAGCGGCAGGCCGCGCAGCCGCAGCACCCTGGTCATTCGCGTTCTCCCATCAGCTTCATCTGGACGGCGCCGAAGACGACGACGATCAGCGTGAGCGCGTACGCGATCGCCGACGCGTAGCCGAAGTCGAAGTAGTGGAACCCGTTCTCGTACAGGTACATCGAGACGGTGAGGGTGGCGTTGTCCGGTCCGCCGCGCGTGAGGACGTACGGCTCGTCGAAGAGCTGGAGCGTCCCGATGGTGGACAGCACCACGGTGAACAGCAGGATCGGGCGCAGCGCCGGGACCGTGACGGACCAGAACCGGCGCACGGGGCCGGCGCCGTCGACCATGGCGGCCTCGTACAGCTCCTTGGGGATGCCCTGGAGGCCCGCGAGGTAGATCACGGCGTTGTAGCCGGTGTAGTGCCAGGTCATGACGAGGACGACGGCCATCCGGGCCCAGAAGGGGCTGCCCAGCCAGTCGATCTTCGGCAGGCCCACGCCGCCGAGCACCCAGTTGAGGGCGCCCTGCTCGCGGTTGAGGAGGTACGCGAACATCACGCCGGTGGCGACCAGCCCGGTGACCGCCGGCATGAACACCCCGAGACGCCACACGGCGCGCCAGCGCACGAAGGCCGAGTTGAGGCCGAGGGCGAGGAGCAGGGCCAGGCCGAGCATGACCGGCACCTGCACGGCCAGGATCAGCCCGGTGTTCTTCAGCGCCGTCCAGAACAGCGGGTCGTCGAGGAGGCGGCGGTAGTTGTCGAACCCGGCGTTGCGGGTGTCCGCGCCGGAGCCGGTGGTGAACGACAGCCGCAGCGAGGCGAGGATGGGGTACGCCTTGAACACGGCGAAGGTGATCAGCGCGGGGGCCAGCAGGAGGTACGGCATGGCGCGCCGCATGGTGAGGCGCCGCGGTTTCGCCGGGGACCGCCGGACCAGGGCGGCGGTACTCATGCGAGGGAGCGCCGGGTCTGCTGGGCGAGCTGCTCGGCGGCGTCCTGGAGCACGGCCTCCGGATCGCCGCCCTTGACGAGCACCTTGACCTGCGCGTCGCTGGCGAGCTTGAGGGCGCGGGCGAAGTCGCCGGAGTAGTACGTGGCGTCGGCGCCGTCGTCGAGGAGCCCGGTGAACGTCCGCAGCACGGCCTGGCCGCCGTAGTACGGGCGCTCCTCGGCGTACATCGGGTCGTCGTAGGCGGCGGAGAGCGCGGGGAAGACGCCGCCGGAGTCGAACATGTCGTTCATCGAACGGGGCCTGGTGAGCGCGTACTCGACGAACTTCCAGGCCGCCTTCTGGCGCGGGCTGGAGCCGGCGACGGTGAGGTAGGTGGAGTTGACGATCGCGGACCGCTTGCCGCCGTCGGTGACGGCCGGGGGCCGGGTGAGCCGCCACTTGCCGGACTGGTCGGGGAACTGGTCCTCCATGTAGTGCGCGGCCCACGCGGCGAGCGGGGCGACGGCGACCTTGTTCGCCGAGACGAGCTTCGACCAGCCCTGCTCGCCGGAGGAGTCGCCGATCAGGCCGGCGTCGTCGAGGCGCTTGATGATGGTGAGGGCCCGTACCGCCTCGTCGGAGCCGAGGGTGATGTTGCCGTCGAGGTCGAAGTAGAAGGCGCCCTGGAGCTGCATGAGCGCCTGGAGGAAGTCGCAGTCGGGGCCGGGGGAGGCGGGCTTGTTGAGCCCGATGAGGTACGCGCCGGGGTTGGCCGCCTTGAAGTCCTCGGCGGCGTCGACGACGTCGTCCCAGGTCGCGAAGGCCGTCGGGTCGAGCCCTGCCTTGTCGAACATGTCCTTGCGGTAGAAGAAGCCGAGCGGGTTCACCTCCCACGGCAGCGCGCGGGCCTTGCCGTCCTCGTCCAGCACGGTGGGCCACAGGCCCTTGGCGAACCGGTCCTTGTGCGTGCCGGCGCCGAGGGCGGACAGGTCGGCGAGGCCGCCGGGGAACTTCTCCACGTAGCCGGGGAAGTAGTCGCAGCCGATGTGCAGCACGTCCGCGAGCCCCTGGCCGCCGGAGGCCATGCCGACGGTGATCTTGTCCCAGATCGCGGGGTTGCCGACGTCCCGTACGTCGACGGTGATGCCGGGGTTGTCCTTCTCGAAGGCCGGGACGACGCCGCGGAGCGCCTCGGCGGCGGTCGTCCAGGACCAGACGGTGACCTTGCCGGTGTCGGCGTCACCGCCCGCGGCGGAGGGGGACCCGGAACCGGTACACGCGCCGAGCGCGGACCCGGAGGCGAGGGTGAGGAGGCCGGCACCGGAAACGCGGAACAGATGGCGACGCGATATGTCTGGCATGTCTGACTCCTTGGCGCACAGATGAGGCGAGGGTCGGGTCAACCCCGCCGCGAGCCCGCCGCCCGGAGGGCGGAGGCGAGCAGGGCGGAGGTGTCGGGGTGGGTGGTGGCGTGGGGGGAGAGCCGGATCCAGTCGCCGCGCAGGGTGGTGACGAGGCCGGAGTCGAGGAGGGCACGGTGGAGGAGGCCGGGGTCGGCGCCGGGGAGGCGAAGCCGCCCGATGGCGGCGCCGGGGCTGTTGCGGGGGCTGCCGCTGGGGGGATGGCTGCCGCTACGGGAGTGGCGGCCACCACGGGATCGGCCGCCGGTCGCCACCTCGGCGCCCGCCGCGCGGGCGGCGTCGAGGAGCAGGCCGAGCGCCTCGGTGGCGAGCCCGGCGATCTGCTTGACACCGACGGCACGTACGAGATCGAGCCCGGTGCGCAGGGCGGCGACGGCAGGGCCGTCGGGATTGGTGAACTTGTGCGCCGCGGCGCCGGGCAGGGCGGGATGAGGATGGGCGGACGACCCGAGGGGATCCTGCACCCCGGACCACCCGCCGAGCCCGGGCCGGAGCAGATCGGCCACCCGGTCCCGTACGAGCAGCAGGGCGGCCCCCCACCCGGAACGCAACCACTTCTGCCCCCCGGAGGCGAGGACGTCGGCGGCGTCGACGGCGAACTCGACGACACCGAGGGCCTGCACGGCGTCGACGACGAGGACCCGGCGGGGACCGATGAGGTCCTTGATCTCGGCGAGGGGAGCGCGGAACCCGGTGGCGGCGTCGACGGCGCAGACGGAGACGGCGAGGAGCCGGCCGTCGAGATGCGGCCGGACGGTGTCGGCGGTCAACGGCCCGTCGACCATGCGCACGCGGACCCCGGCGTGCCGCTCGGCGACGCGGAGCCACGGATAGACGGCGGCGGGAAAGTCCCCCCGGGAAACGAGCACGTCACCGGGCCCGCGAAGGGCGTGGGCGGCGGCGAACATCCCGTGGGAGGTGGAACTGAGCAGGGCGACCTCGTGCGGGGAGGCCCCGAGCAACTCGGCGGCGGCCTGAGCGGCGGCGGCCTCCTCGGCGTGGAACTCGGCGAGGGCTTCGTAGGGGCGCAGCATGGAGGAGTGGGCGGCACGGGCGAGGACGTCACGGACGTCGGCGGACACGGGCCCGAAGCGGGCGAAGTCGAGGTAGCCGGGGGGCTCGTGGAAGCACCGCAGGTAGCCTTTGATTTGATCGTTCATATTATGCAAGCGACCGTTTCATGTGATGGAACCCCCAAGATTTGATCGTTCAAACTAGCAGCGACCGCAGACCCGGACAAGGGATGGGAGGGGAACGGAAGGCCAGGGGAGGGCGGAGCCGGGATACGACTGGCTCTAGGGGGGAGCGCTGACTGCTGAGGGTCCCGCTCCGGACCACCTCCGCCGGCGCGGAGACCGCTCTTCCTGACCTGCGGCGTTCTAGGGGGTTCGCAATTCCGTGACTCTGGCCATCGCAGTCACCACCGCATGACGTCACCCAGCCGTACGCCGAAGTCCGCAAATCCCAACTGGCGTCGTTGGGCTGGCAGCCCCGATCGCGAGCAACTCGGCCGACGGGGCCGCAACTAGGCGCGTGGCAGCCCCGAATGGCGGGTGCCTCCCGGCGTCAGGGGCGACCTGGATGGCAGTCGGTGAGGGCGGGTGCACGCGGGTGGGCAAACCTCTGCTCGCGTGGGTGATTTAGCCCTGTTTGGAAGGTAGGTGGGTGCGTATTTGTCGCGGTGGCACCCATTCCGACGAGCGTGGACGCGGCTGGTGTGGCTACGGCTGGATGCGTGTGCGGGCGGGCGCCAGTCGGCCCTTGGGGCCCGAAACGGGCTGGATCCAGGGTGTTGCCGCGAGTTGCGACCGGCTCTCTGCGCCCGGGAACGCCGGGTGGTGCACGCCGTGAGGGTGGAACGCGCCCTGGCCCCGGCCCGCCGCGCCGCTCCCAGGCGTGTGCTCGTCCAGCTCACGTACGGACCCCACGTCAACCCCTCGGATCGGCCATCGTCCGTACGGGCTTGGGTGAGCCCTCGCTGTAAACGCCCTACCGTGCCGGCTTCGCCATCCCTGCAGTGTCAAGTGGAGAACTCCACTGCTGCCCTACCGATCGGCACCTGTCCGCGCGGGTGCACGATATGCTGCACGGCCGCTAGGCGAACGGTGGTGAACTTCCCCGTCCAGACGCCCCATCCTTCCTGACGCATCGGCGAACTTTACTATCTGGATCCACTTCTATCTATTCACTATCGCAATTTCCTTTGCTCCCTGGTGAACTATATAGAGTCTTGATTGATGCCTTAGAATTCCTGTTAAATTAATGCACCGTATGGTCTCGATGACTCCTCGATTTATGCCCACTTTTATCTACCACAGAGGGCGCGAAGAGACCTTACGCATTAATGTCCGCGGCTTCGCCGTCTTCCTCTCCATCCGTGCGAGAATCCGCCGATTTCTGTGCCGCGCAGCCCCGCCCGTCAACCTGAGCGCACGTGAACCGTGCCACCGAGCTCGAAGGTGCTCGCGTCAGCACCAGGGCCGCCATCGTGCGGCCGGTGCGCCCGGGCGACCCGCTCGTCGCGGCTCCTCTCCGACCGCTGTGTGCCGCCGTCACACGCGTCGGGCCGGTCCCCGGTGCCTGTTGCGATTGAGCGCACATTCCGTGATTCCGCACAGGCCGCGCGCATCTTCTGGTAAGACTCCCTCAGGCGGTTGCGCACAGCCCTCTCGAATCTGGATTCCGGGAGTTGGAGCTCCATCTCCCCTGGGCGGTGGGCGGTCGTTCTCTCGGTATTGGTCTGGACCATCCTGTGCCCCTGAGTTGGCGGCTGCCGAGATGCGCAGCCGCATATGTCTGCGGCAAGATCGACCGTCTGCTGTTGAGGCAGCTCTTCGGTAGCGGGCGGGGCCCGGGCGGTTCTGCTGGGGGACGAGTGGCCTCGGAGGCTCAGGAGTGCTAAGTTTTTGCCGACGCGAAGGCCCGAGTCGATTTGAGCGTCGTCAGCTATCCAGTGAAGAGGCCACGATGGAAATGCTCCTTACTGTCCAGAATTTTATATCCGATGCCTCGGGGTCGGATGTGATGCGCCCTTTCATGTATATGCTGTCCTATCCATTTAGGTAACCGATTTTCCATATCCCACCCCGCCTGGGCCGATCCTGATGGGATCGGCCCGCTCGCGTTCAAGGCGGCCGACAATCCACTGGCTGGGCCCGGACCTCTGTGCGACAGTCGCATGGGAGTCGTATCGCAGCAGCGAGCCGGAGTACACACGGCACGAGATCGCCGGGACACTGGGGTGGAATTCAGACTGCTGGGCCCGCTTGAGCTATGGTCCGACGGTCGGCGTTGGCCAGTAGGCACGCCGCAGGAACGTGCTGTGCTGGCCAGCCTTCTCTGGGTCGCAGGCGGGCCGGTGTCCGTCGATGTGCTGATGCGCAGGCTGTGGGGGAGCGAGCCACCGCCGTCCGCTGCCGAGGTGCTGCAGGCCAACGTCTCCCGATTACGCAACCGGCTGCGGGCCGCCGCCGGTGACCGGCTGACGATCGAATTCGCGGGGCGCGCCTACCGCCTTTGGGTCGACCCGGATCGCATTGACCTGCACCGTGCGCGCAGGCTCTACCGGCAGGGCAAGGCGGTGGCCGAGAGCGGCAGTCCCGCGCACGCGGTCGCGTTGCTGACCGAGGCCGAGTCCCTGTGGCGCGGGGAGCCGCTCGGCGAGTTACGCGGCCACTGGGTCACCAGCCTTCGCGATCGCGTCGACGAGGAACGGCGCCGGATCCAGGAAGCCCGCGTCGACCTGGAACTCGGCCTGGGGCGGCACGCCGATCTCGTCGCTGAGCTTCGCGAGTTGACCGAACGGCACCCCACCACCGAGCCCATCGCCGCGCAGCTCATGGTGGCCCTGTACCGCAGCGGTCGGCACGGAGAGTCCCTGGACGTCTTCCAGCGGATCAGGCGAGAACTGCGCGACACCCTGGGGCTGTCCCCGGGGGACCAGCTGAGCGACCTTCAGCGACGCATCCTGAGCCGGGACGCCGCCCTCCTCGAACCGGAGTTCTCCGGAAGCGTCGCCCACGAACCCGATGTGTCGGACACCATGCTGCGCGACACCCCGGACTTCGTGGGGCGCGATCTCGAACTCCACATCATCCTCGACGGTATCCGGCGGCGCACGACCGCCTTGCCTCTCTTCGTGGTTCACGGCATGCCGGGCGTCGGGAAGACGACTCTCGCAGTGCACACGGCGCATCTGCTGCGTGAGCAGTTCCCTGACGGTACGCAGTACATCGACCTGCGTACGCACAGCCGGCACGGTCAACTGCCCCGCGACCCCTCCGAGGTGCTCGCCGCGCTGTTACGGGCCGTCGGAGCCGGCGAGAACCTGCCCCCGACTCTCGACGAGCGGGCTTCCCTGTGGCGGGAGCGGCTGGCACACCGCAGGATGCTGCTGGTGCTCGATGACGCCCGGGATGCGGCACAGGTGCGGCCGCTCATGCCGGGGACGCCCAACTGCTGTGTGATCGTCACCAGCCAGCACCGCATGGCAGAGCTGGAAGGGGCTCGGTCCATCACCCTCGATGTGCCACCGGTGGGGGAGGCGGCGGGGCTCTTCACCCGCATCGTCGGTGCGACGCGGAGCTGGGACACCGCCGCGGTGCTGGAGGTGGTAGGTCTTTGCGGTTACCACCCGCTCGCGGTCCAGCTCACTGCCAACCGCTTCCGGCACCGGGAGGCGTGGAGTGTACGGGACCTGGCGGACAGTCTGGCGGCGGCTGACGAGCCGTTGGACGAGATCGACGCCCCCGCGGGCATCGCGGCCGTGTTCTCCCTTTCGTACGCGGAGTTGAGCGACGGCTGCCAACGTCTCTTCCGTCGTCTCTCCCTGCACCCCGGGCCCGATCTGACCCTCGACGCGGCGGCCGCCCTCTCCGGGAGGGAGGCCGCTTCCGTCCGACGGGAACTGGACGAGCTCCTTGAATACCACCTCATCGAGGAACTGGTCCGTGATCGCTACGTGGTGCACAGCCTGGTGCGTGCCTTCGCCGGCCGGATGGGGCGCCTACAGGATTCCGAGGCCCTACGGCGGCGGGCCTTGTCCGGGCTCTTCGACTACTACCTCGCCGCCGCCGAGTCGGCTGTGCGGGTGACTCATCCGCTGCGCCGGAAGATCCCCCTGCCCGTCCGGTCGTCCGAGCCCTCGCCGTCGTTCTCCGACGGGGCGGCGGCGCAGGCGTGGTTGGACGTAGAGCGCGGCAATCTGGTGGCGGTGGCCCGGCACGCGGCCACTGAATCACCGCATCACGCGCGGAGCCTCCCCCTGGTCCTGGCGCCGGCGCTCAGAACCTGGGGTGTCTGGCAGACCGCAGCCGACCTGCACGCGGCGGCGCTCGCACTGTCCCGCGCGGCGGGCGATCTCCCAGCCGTGGCCCGGACGCTCGTGGAGCGCACCGAGGTCCTGTGGCGTCTCGGCCTGCGCGACGAGGCGCTGCGGTGCGCCGACGAGGCGATGGCCCTGTACGGAGAGTTGCTGGACAACTGGGGGCTGGCGGAGGCGCAGGCGCAACGAGCCCTGGTCGACCTGGTGTCCGGCGACTTCTCGCCGGCTATCCGGAAGTTCGAGCTGGCGCTCGCACTCCACCGGCAGGTCGGGAATGCCAGGGGAGAGGCCGAGGCCCTCAACCAGCAGGCGGTAGCCCTGTCCCACACGGGACAGCGCCGCGAGTCACTGATGCAGACCCGCACGGCGCTGCGGTTGTTCAGGGGTATCGGCGACCGGGTCGGGGAGTTGAAGGCGCTCAACAACATCGGGGAGACGGAGCGGCTCGGGGGCAACCCGGAGGAGGCGCGCACCTACTACGAGAAGGCCCTCGTGCTCCAGCGCCAGGTCGGTGGCCGTCAGGAGTTGGCCATCCTCTACAACAACCTGGGAAACATGTGCCGCACTGCACGAGACACCGCCGCCGCACTCGACTACTACCGCGAGGCGCTGAAGAACTACCGCGCCATCAACGATCTGCGTTGCGAGGCCGATTCCCTCATCAACATAGGGCTGACGTTCGATGAGACCATGCGGCACACCGAGGCGGACATCCACTTCACGATGGCGGAACAGATCGCCAAGCAGATCGGTGACGCGTACCAGTGGCAAAGATCGCTCGCGGGCAAGGCCGCCGCCCTGCACGGGTCGGGGCGCCGAGCGGCCTCCCGGGTGGCGTACGAGGAGGCGCTGCAGAAGGCCCGTTCGATCGGTGCATCCCACGAGGAGGCGCAGGCGGCGGAGGGTCTTGGCGCGCTACTGCTCGAACTTCACGAGGACGCCTCGGCTCGGCGGTACTGGGTGCACGCGTGCGAGGTATACGAACGACTGGGGCTCGAAGCGGAGTCGAACGCGCTGCGGCAGCGACTTGCCGTGCGTCTGGTCGGTGATGAGCAGCGGGCGACGCCGACATCACGGCGGGACACCCCTACCGAGCCTCCGTAGCGCATCGGTGGAAAGATGCGTTTCTTCGTTGAAAGGGAGTCATGTCATGTATGCAGGATATGCCTGTCATGTCGAACGTGGCCGCCACTCATTTGAGTGCTGGTACTTGCCAGAGGGATATGCAGTCGCGTTATGTGACTACCGGCGGAGTTGATCATGCTGACCCTGGGGGTACTCGTATGCCACCGTCCGACGGTCATGCGCCACGGGAGCGGAATGACACGCACAACGTTCTCTCCGGGACCGTCCACGGCCCCAGCGTTCAGGCGGCGACCATCCGCGGGGACATGTACTTCGGTGCCGTGCCCCGGCCGCACCCTCCGGCGCCAAGGCAACTCCCGCCACGCCCACGACACTTCACCAATCGCGAGGTAGGGCTGAACGTCCTCGACGACGCGCTCGCAAGGGCGCACAACGAGAACTCCTCCGCACTCGTCTCGATCAGCGGTCTGCCGGGGGTGGGGAAGACGTCTTTGGCCCTGTCGTGGTTACACAGCCGCAGCGAGGACTTCGGGGACGGCCAGTTCTACGCCGATCTGGAGGGCCATCGGACTGATCAGGCGACCAGCCCCGGCCACGTGCTGCCCCGCTTCCTCCAGGCGCTCGGGGTGTCTCCGGAGCAGGTCCCCGCGGAC
Source organism: Streptomyces phytophilus (assembly GCF_013870535.1). Classification (GTDB taxonomy): domain Bacteria; phylum Actinomycetota; class Actinomycetes; order Streptomycetales; family Streptomycetaceae; genus Streptomyces; species Streptomyces phytophilus. The sequence continues at coordinate 11,896 of NZ_JACBXC010000031.1, forward strand.
CTGGGCGGCCAGGTGGCCCACTTTCGTACGGTCACGGCGGGGAGACGTATCGCCGTCCTGTGCGACAACGCGTTGTCGGCCGCCCAGGTCCGGGCTCTGATGCCGGCGTCCGCAGGGAGCGTCTGCGTGGTAACCAGCCGGTGGTATCTGCGGTCACTGATGCTGGACGGGGCGGAGTTCGTTCAGCTCGATCCGCTGGATACGGACTCGGCCGTAGAACTGCTGGGCAACATGGCCGGGCATGATCGCGTCGCGCGGGATGCCGCTGCCGCCCGCGAGCTGGTCATCTCCTGTGGGCGTTTCCCGCTGGCGGTGGCCGTCAGCGCGGCGCTGCTCGTCGCCCGGCCCGGCTGGAGCGTTGCCACGGCGATGACGGGTCCCGCAGGCGGCTCGCATCTCGCAGAAACCGATGAGGAGGTATCCATGAAGACCAGGCTCGACCAGGTGTACACGGCTCTGCCCGACGACGCCGCGCGGATGTACCGCAGGATGGGCCTGCATCCCGGAAGCGAGTTCGACGTCGGTGTCGCCGAGGCGGTGGCTGCCGCATTTCCCGAGATCTCCGCACCGGACCAGTGTCTGGCGACGCTGGTGCAGGCCAACCTCCTTGGCACGAATCAACCAGGCCGATATCACTTCCACGACCTGATCCACGAGCACGCCCATTATCGAGGCGAAGCGGACGACGACGCCGAAGTGCGTGAGCGAACCGTACAGCGGATCATCGATCACTATCTCGCCACCGCGGACAGCGCAGATCATGTCGTGTATCCCCAGCGTCGGCGCCCGGCGCCCGAGTATCTGCTCCCGCCGCGGGAGAGCCGCACTTTCCCGGACTTCGCCACCGCATTCGGGTGGCTCGACGACGAACTCGGCAACCTCATGGCGGTACTGCGGCTCGCGTCGGAACGCGCATACCACTCAGCCACATGGCAGATCGTGGACGCCATGTGGGGTCTGTTCATCTATGCGCGGTACCACCGGGACTGGATCGCCAGCCACGAGATCGGCGCGGAAGCCGCCCACGCCTGCGGTCACCGCGTTGGCGAGGCAAGACTGCGTACCGGTCTCGGAGTGGCACTACGGGACGCCGGCCGGTACGAAGAGGCCCTCAGTGCCTTCGGCCAGGCCCTGGCGCTCCGCCGCGAGAACGGCGACCGCAGGGGTGAGGCCCTGGTCCTGCACAACGTGGGCCTCGTGCACCGGCAACGAGACGAACTGCACCGGGCAGGGGAGCTGTTCAGGACCGCACTCGCCATCCGGGAAGAGGAGGCAGACAGCCGCGGGGTCGCGCGGGAGTACTCCGCCATCGGCGAGGTGGAGAGCCTTCTCGGCCACGATGACGATGCCATCCGTCATCTCACCAAGGCGATGGACATGATTACGGGAACAGCGGACCTCAACTCCGAGATCCCTACCCGCCGCCGGCTCGGACAGGCATATTTGAGGGCCGGAGACCGCCCGGCGGCACGAGTTCAACTCGACGCCGCCCTGGGCAAGCTCCGGGACTCCGGCACAGTCTTCGACGAAGGCACCATCCGCGAGATCCTCGGTGCCATCGACGAGCAGGAGGAGGATCTGGCTTCGGCCCGGGAGCATTACACCCAGGCCGAAGCCGTCTACGCCAAGCTCGGCGCCATCCCACACGCGGAGCGCGCCGCCGGGCACCTGCACCGGTTGGAGCCCGGCGCCGGGCCGGACGAACCGGTGGACCCCACGCGTATGCCTCTCTAACGCCACGTACCGACGCGCGTGCGCAGCGGGTAGACACGGCGCAGGGCGGCCAGTTCCCTGTCGGTCAGGAAACCCGCGGCGGCCGAATCGGCCCCGATTTTCCAGCCGGCGAACACCACGGCGGACTCCAGTGCCTCCACTGGCTTGCCCGACGCGAGCCAGCCATGCAGAAAGGATGCGAACAACGCATCTCCGGCGCCGTCAGTGTCGCGGACCAGTCGAGGTGTGACCGCGCCGATCTCCACCAGCCGCCCGTCCTGGAGCCCCATGACGCACCCTTTCTCGCCGCACCCCACCGCGGCGATCCGGCAACCGGGATAGCGGTGGAAAACCTCCCCGATCCATTCGGCGGACGTGCCCGGCAGTTGCTCGTGGCTGCAGAAGAGTACGTCGGCCACCTCAAGCCACGGCCGGTGGCTTTCGTCGTCCAGATCAGCCGACACGTGCAGGTCCACGGCCACTGGCAGCCCCAGCAGTTCCTTCGCCGGCTGCAGGAAAGGCTCGCCGAACGGCCTGCTGGTGATCACTGCCAGGTCCGCGTCCACAGCCTGCTCGATGAAGCGCTCCATCGGGTAGTCGCCCGAGCCGCCCACGGCCCACGCGTTGCGTGCCACGCGCCCGCTCGGATCAGTGAGGATCATGGTCTTGGCCGTCTCCGTGACGTCGACGACTCCCCGTCCCTTCAGCCCGCGCCGCTCCATGGCCTCGCGGATGACGGCTCCGGCTTCGTCGATTCCCACAAGTGTGCAGATCTGTGCCTCACTCCCCAGCGTCTGTAACGCGCTGGCGACGTTGTAGGCACCTCCCACGACAGCGCAGCGCATCCACGATGCGCTGCGGTATGCGCTGTATTGCAACGGAAATTCCTCGACGGGCGCAGTCATCGCCAGCCTCGTCATTCCCACGATGACAAACCGCGGCATAGTCGATCTTGTCTCCCCCAGATTGCGGCATCGGGCCGGGTGTTCGGCCCGCGCATCCGAGTCTGCGGGATGTGACCGGAGGCTTTACTTGCAGTCCGCATGCAGAATTGCTGCAGGTGGTGATCGGGAAACGCTTGTATCAAGGTTACTGGTGCTTTGGTTCCGCCGCTGCCTTTTGGATCGCCTCGATCAGCGCCGCCGTCGCCGGTGGGTCCGGTGGGTCCCCGTACGTTGCCGTGTAGATGCGGCGGCCCGCGTCCGGGATCTCCGTGGTGTGGATCTCCGGGTTGCGGTGGGCGCGCAGGGCCAGGCCCGGGAGGGTCGTGACGCCGATGCCTGCCGCTACGAGGGCCTGGACGACGACCATGTCGTCGCAGACCGAGTCGATCCGCGGCGTGAAGCCGTGGCGGGTGCAGACCGCGGTCAGTTCGTGCCGGCAGCGTTCGCAGCCGCCGATCCACGGCGAGTGGCGGTGGTTGGCCACGGTGTCGTCCGGGTGACGGCTGACCAGGTGGATCGGGTCGTCCGTCACGTGGGTCAGGCGGAAGCCGGCGTCCTCCAGCGGGGCGTGTGCGTAGCGGAAGACCAGGGCCACGTCCGCGTCCCCCCGGCGCAGCATCTGCAGCGCCTCCACCGGGTGCTTGTCGGCGATGCTCAGCGCCAGGCCCGGGTGTCCTTCGGCCAGGGTTCTTGCCGCCTTCGGGACGATCGTGCTCAGTGCGGAGGCGTTGGCGGCCAGGCGGACGCGGCCGGAGCGCAGGCCGACGTGGGCGGCGAGTTCGCTGGTCGCCGCGTCGACGCGGCCGACGATCTCCGTGGCGCGGCGGGCCAGGAGTTCGCCTTCGGGCGTGAGGCGGATGCCGCGGCGTACGCGCTGGACGAGCTTGGCGCCCGTGGCCGCTTCCAGCCGCGACAGGTGGTGGCTCACCGACGGCTGCGAGTAGTGGAGTTCCCGCGCGGCTTCGGTCACGGAGCCGTGGCGCGCCACCGCCGCGAGCACCTTCAGGTGGACGAGGTTCAGCACACATCAAGGATATTGATGCGATCGTCGGTGTTTTGGCATTGGACGTCATGACTACCGTCCGGCCATGCTCTCCCTGCGTCAGTCGACTCTCCGAGGAGCAGCATGAGCAAGGTCAGGTGCCACATCGCGATCTCCCTCGACGGCTACGTCGCCGGACCCCGGCAGAGCGAGGAGGAGCCGCTCGGTGAAGGGGGTGAACACCTCCACGACTGGGCGATTCCGCTCGCCGCCTGGCGCGAGTTGCACGACATGGAGGGCGGTGCCGTCAGCGCCAGTACCGCCGTGTTCGAGGAGACGATCGACAACATCGGCGCCGCCGTCATGGGCCGCGGCATGTTCGGCCCCGTCGGCCGCGGTCCCTGGGCCGACGACGAGCCGTGGAACGGCTGGTGGGGCGAGAACCCGCCGTACCACTGCCCGGTCTTCATCGTCACCCACCACCCGCGTGCGACCGTCGAGATGGAAGGCGGCACCGCCTTCCACTTCGTCACCGACGGCATCGAGTCCGCGCTCGCGCAGGCGAAGGAGGCCGCGGGCGACAAGGACGTGATGGTCTGGGGCGGCGGCCAGACCGTGCGGCAGTATCTGGCCGCCGGCCTCCTCGACGTGCTCGAACTCCACGTCGTCCCCATCCTCCTCGGCGGCGGCTCCCGCCTCCTCGACGACCTCGGGGGTACGGGCGTACGGCTGGAGCAGGTCCGGGCCGTCGAGGGGGACGGGGTCGCCCATCTCAAGTACCTGGTCCGGCCCTCCGGGGGTTGAGGGTTTTCGGGACCCGGTTTCCGCACAGCACCATCGCCCCCGCCGTCGCCACCAGCAGCGGTACCGCCGCCGTCCTCGGGGCGTACGCCAGCAGCAGCCCGCCGATCAGGCCCCCCGTCAGCAGCGCCGCCAGGATCGCCGTGCGCAGGCCGGCGTGCTTGCGGTCGCCCTGGGCCAGGCCGGAGATCAGCGACGTCAGCGTGCCGGTGACGAACGTCGTCGTGATGCCCGCCCGGTCCAGGCCCTTCGCCGCCGCCGTCTGTACGCCCATCGCCGTCGCCGACGCGGTGATCAGGCCGGCGCCGGCGGCGGTGCCGGGGGTGGCGTCCGTCGCCGTCCAGCCGGCGAGGAAGAGGACGTGCAGGGCGAGGGCGGCGCCGAGTACCCGGCGGGAGCCGGCGGGGCGGGTGCGCAGGAGGCGGAAGCCCGCGAGCATGCCGAGGGCGAAGCCCGCGAACGAGGCGGTGCAGCGCAGTACGTCGCCCCGCAGCACCTCCTGCCACGACTCGTCCGATGTGGCCGCCATGCCGACGAGCACCAGGTTGCCCGTCATGTTCGCCGTGAACACCCCGCCCAGGCCCAGGAACGAGAGGGCGTCGGTGATCCCCGCCGTGATGGTGAGGAGGATCAGGGCCGTGTCGGTGCGGTACCTCGACCGGCCCTGCCGGGCGCGTGCCGCCGGGCGGGGTTGCGTCGCAGTCGTCGTCACGCGGCCCCCGTCGCCACCTTCCGCTCGAACGCCGCCAGCGCCGCGGCGCCGACCGCCTTGTCCTGGTCGCCGTTGCCGCCGCTCACGCCCACGGCGCCGACGACCTCGCCCTCGTAGACGATCGGGAAGCCGCCGACGAACGCCGCGAAGCGGCCCGGGTGCATGTGCTGGATGCCGAACGCCTCGTTCCCGGGCAGCGCCGGGCCCTTCGGCTCCTCGTTGAACAGGTGGGTGGCGCGCTGGTGGCCGGCCGCCGTGAACGCCTTCGCGATGGCGATCTCCACGCCCGTCAGCCGCGCGCCCGTCATGCGGTGCAGGGCGATGGGGTGGGCGCCGTCGTCGGCGATGCAGATGGTCTGCCTCACGCCGATCCTGGCCGCCTCGGCCTCGGCGGCTGCCAGCATGACCAGGGCGTCTTCGAGGGTGAGTCGGTGGATCCTGTGCATCGGGGTTCCTCTCCTTCCGTACGCCGGCCCGCCGGCCGGCCGGTCAGTACGCGCAGTAGACGGTCTTCGTGTCCGTCACGAACTCCAGCGCCGTCCGCCCCCCTTCGGGGAACGCCCCGGAACTGGACGCGCCCCAGCCGCCGAACGGCGGCGCGACGCCGTTGCCCGTCGTACGTTCGTTGACCTTGACGACCCCGCAGCGCGCCGCCCGCAGGAAGCGGCCGGCGGTGCCGAGGTCGCGGGTGTGGATCGCGGTGACCAGGCGGTGCGGGTCCGCGTTGATCTCGGCGAGTGCCTGCTCCGGGCCCTCCACCGGCACCACCGACAGCAGCGGCCCGAAGAGTTCGCCGGTGTTCACCGGATGGTCCGCCGGTACGTCGGTCAGCACCGCCGGCAGCACCCAGTGCCCCGCCGGGTCCGCCCCCGGCGCCAGCGATCCGCGTGCCGCGACGGCGGCGCCCGCGGCGACGGCCGAGTCGAGCAGCCCGGTGAGGCGGGTGCGCTGGGCGGCGGTGGCGGCGGGGCCGATGTCGGCGCCCGGGTCGTCGCCGCGTCCGGCGGTCAGCTTCGCGGCCCGTTCCGCCAGCAGCGCGGTGAACTCCGCCGCCACCGGCCGCTCCACCAGTACCCGGTCCGTCGCGGTGCACACCTGTCCGGTGAGCCCGAAGGCCCCGGCGGCGACCTCCGCCGCCGCGCGCGGCAGGTCGGCGTC
>NZ_JACBXC010000310.1 GCF_013870535.1 Streptomyces phytophilus
GGGGGCGTCGAACCTGACGAGGATGCCCTTGGTCACGTTGCCGCGGGCGACGAGCGCGTACCCAGCAGCGCCAGGACGGCGGCGACACCGGCGAAGATCCCGGCGTCGTACCAGGTGGCCGGCTTGTACTCCAGCTTCACCTCGCCGGCGAGGTCCGCCGGCACCAGGAAGCCCTGCTGCCAGCCGTCGAGCCGCACCGACTCCAGCTCCTCGCCGTCCAGCGTGGCCTTCCAGCCGTCGTTGTAGTTCTCGTACGTCGTGAGGTACGCGTCCTCGCCCTCGCCGACCGTCACGGACCGCTCGTCGCCCGCCCAGTCGGCGGTCTCCACCTCGCGGCTCCCGGCCGCCGCCGCGGGCTCGCCGCGGGTCAGCGTCAGGTCGGTGACCGCCAGCGCCTCGCCGTCGCCGGCGGCGACCGCGTGCCGGCCGGCCTCCAGCTGCACGGGACCTGCGGTCTCGCCGTCGCCCGGGCACAGCTCGATGTCCACCGGCCGGCGGTCGACGAGGTCGCCCAGCGTGCCCTCGGCCCGGGTGTTGAGCAGCTGCCCGTCCACGGACACCATCGGGCCGCGGCCGCACTCCAGCTCGAACGGCTCGTCCTTGTCGACCGGTTCGGTGCGCAGGTCCTTCTCCGCGTCCTCGCCGAGCGCCGGGACGTAGACCTCGGTGAGGCCCACGGGCAGCTGCACGTCGCGGTCCGCGAACGGGTTGTGCACCGTCAGCGACTCGGCCTCGGTGACCTTGATGTCGAGCCGGTCGGTCGTCACCGGCGGGATCCGCACCCAGCCGTTGGCGTCCACGCCCACGGTCTGCGCCCCGGTCGGGGTGGTCACCTCGACCTCCGTCGGCCGCGCCGACAGCCCGCCGGCTGGTGCGAGGACGAACTCGCTGATCTCCGCCTCCTCCGGCCAGCTCAGCGAGAGCGACTGGTCCGTACCCGCGATCCAGGCCGTGGTCAGGTCCTTGTCGACCAGGTTGCGCGGGCTCAGCTGCGGGCTCAGCGGCAGCGTCGAGCCGGCCGTGACCCGGATCCGGTCCTCGTCCGCCGCGCCGAGGTCGTCGAGCAGCGCGTCGAGGCCCTGCCCCTGTACGGGCAGCGCCTTGCCGGTGACGGTGTACTCGCCCGCGCCGGACTCGAAGCGCCGCTGCAGACCCGTCTCCGCCGCGGCCGGGTTGAGGCCGCCGAGGTCGCTGCCGCGGTGCAGGGAGACCTGCTCCGCGTCGGCCGCGACCTGCTTGGCGTCGGCGGGCAGCTGGAGCTGCCGGCTGACCGGCGAGACGCCGGGGATCTCGACCTCGGCGAACCCGGCGCCGGCGAAGCCGGTGCGGGTGCCCTCGGTCTTGCGGATGGTGATCCGCAGCCACTCCGCCTGCCCCTCGGGGGACTTGACGGTCTGCGTACGGCCACCCGCCTGCAGCGTGCTGACCTCGCTGCCGCGCGGGGTCTCGACCTCGACCTCGACGGGCTCGGGGCGGATGCCGGCGCCGGGCAGCGGCGTCAGGTCGAGCGTGCCCTCCAGGTTCGTGGGCTCGGTGAAGTCGATCCGGAGCCACTCGCCCGCGGAGGTGTCCGGGTTGCCCTCGGCCCAGCCGGTCTGCGCCACGCCGTCGAAGGCGTTGACGGGGTCGAACTGCGGCAGGTGGAACATCCAGTTGCCGCTGGTCGACGCGGTCACCGAGGCGGCGCCGTCGAGGACGGCCGTCGTCTGGTGCTCCGCGCCCTTCTCCGGCACGATCATCCGCGGCTCGTCGCCGGGGTCCTGGAGGCTCTCGGACGGGTTCTTCTCGTCCTCGGTGTACGTGTACGAGGTGTTGTTGTTGACCACGCCGAACCGGGTGTCCGCCCGGCGCAGCCCGTCCGCCTGCACCTTGACCGCCGGCTCCTCGACGCCCGGGTGGGCGTCACCGGCGAGCACCGCGGGGCGGCCCTGCCAGCCGGGGTCGGCGGAGAGCTGCAGCAGCGACTCGGGGCCGCCGCTGAGGACGGCGGTGTCGGCGGCGTTGAGCGTGCCGGCCGGGCCGGGACGCAGGTCCTCGCCGTTCGCGGGCTGGAAGATCTCCACCGCCCGCTGCCGCGAGAACAGCCCCTCGATCTGGAGCGGGGTGCCCTCGGGGATGCGCCCGCCGGTCAGCTCCGGGCCGAACTCGGCGACCTTCTCGTAGCCGGAGGACGTCAGCGTCTGCTTCACGGTGGTCGGCGGGACGTAGCCGACCTGGTCGGGGTCGAGGTCGTTGCGCACGACGACGTAGTGCAGGCCGGCGCGGGCCAGGAACGCCTGCAGCCCCGGCACTTCGCCGCCGGTCATCAGCGCCTGGTCGACGGCGTCCATCGCGCGCCGCGAACCCGCCGTGCCGAACGGCACGTAGTCGCGCTGCGCCCAGCGGGACTCGGCGAGCACGTCCAGCGGCTGGTCGATCGGCTTGCCCCACTCGTACGTGCCGTGCGCGGTCGCCGGCACCACCAGGGCCCGGCTGTCGGGGGAGTACTCCTCCAGCCAGTCCGCCGTCTGCTCCCAGTGCTTGGGCAGCTTGTCGAACGCGCCCGGCTGGAGCACGTCGCCGTTGGCGTACGGCAGCAGCAGCCCCGGCAGCACCACGAGGGAGGCGACCGCGGGCACCCACGTGCTGCGCCGCGGCGTGGCGCGGGTGCCGCGGCGCTCGGCGGCGACCGCGACGAAGTGCGCGAGGCCGAGCGCGAGCGCGAGGGCCAGTCCCGGCTGGAACTTGTAGATGTTGCGGAACGGGCTCAGCCAGCTGTCCAGCGCGTCCTGCACGCTGCCGGAGAACGGGGCGCCCAGCGCGCCGCCGTACCCGGCCAGGGTGATCAGCGCGACGGTCATCACGGTCAGCACCAGCCAGCGCCGCTCCGGCAGGTCGCGGCGGGCCAGGCCCGCGAGGCCCAGGCCGGCGGCGAGCGCGGAGGAGATGATCGGCAGCCAGCCGGTGGCGGCCGTCCAGCCGCCGGGCAGCCACTCCTCGCCGAAGTTCAGGTACGCGACCCAGTTGCCGGTGCCGCGCAGCACCTCGGTCGCCGACATGGTCGTCGTGGTGTTGTGCGCGGTCTCGATGAACGGCAGGAAGTTCTCGCCGTAGGCGCCGAGGAGCAGCAGCGGCACGATCCACCACAGGCACGCCAGCAGCACCCCGGGCAGCCACCACGCCAGCAGCTTCGTGCGGCGCTGCCCGGTGCGCGTGCACACGTACAGCAGCGCGGGCAGCAGCGCCGCCAGCGTGGACGCCGCGTTGACGCCACCCATGAACGGGATGATCAGCGCCGAGCGGGCGGCGGCGACCCGCGGGGTCAGCCGCTCGTCGAGCAGCGGCAGCAGCACCCAGGGCAGCACCGCGCCGGGCAGCGCACCGGCGGAGGTGGAGCCGACGATGATGGTGAACACGGGCCACAGCGCGTACGCGGCGGCGCCCAGCACCCGGGTCCCGGAGGTGCCGAAGCCCAGCCGGTCGGCCAGCTTCAGCGCGCCCCAGAACGCGGCGGTGACCACGAGCGACAGCCACAGCCGCTCCGCCAACCACGTCGGCATCTGGAGCAGGTCGGTCAGCAGGTAGTACGGCAGCATCGGGAAGGCGTAGCCGAAGTACTGGTCGTGGATGCCGCCGAAGCCGTTCTGGTCGTGCCACAGCTCGCCCAGGTCACCGGCGAACTTCCACGGGTCGACCGCCACGCCGAGCTTCGTCTCGAACGTCGTCTTCCCCGCGGAGGGGATGAGCCAGGCGACGAACGCGAACGCCCAGAAGCCGAGCGGCCAGCGCCAGTTGCGCCGGCTCCCGGGCGGTCGCCCCCCTGCCGGCCCCGCCGGGGGCGGCGGTGAGTAGGGCCGGCCGGGCGTGGCCGGCTGGGCGGGGAGCGTGGAGGTCATGGGCACCGCCGGAGTATGAGAAGAAGGTTCCAGGTGGCGAACTCGCGTACGCCGGGGACACGGACGACGGCCTCGGCGAGGAAGGGCCAGTAGCGGGAGCGGGCCGCGACGACCTCGACGTCGTCCCGGGCCCGTACCGCCTTGAGCGTGGGGCCTATGTGGATGGGGAAGAGGTTCTCGCCCAGGGTGTGCTTGGGGTCGCGTCCGGCGCGCCGCGTGTAGCGGCGGCGCGCCCGGTCCGCGCCCAGGTAGTGCCAGGGCGCCTGCTCGTGGCCGCCCCAGGGGGAGAGCCAGTTGGTGAACGCCACGTACAGCAGGCCGCCGGGCTTGGTGACCCGGATCAGCTCGCTGAGGAAGGTCTCGGGGTCGGCCACGTGCTCCAGCACGTTGGAGGAGAACGCGACGTCGGCGACGCCGTCGGCGAGCGGCAGCAGATAGCCGTCGGCGACCACGGCGCCGGTCCGCACGTCGGAGCCCGCCGCCATCTCGCCGGCGTCGCAGTCGAAGAGGTACGCCTCGGCGCCCCGGCTGCGGAACTCCTCCGTGAACCAGCCCCCGCCGCCGCCGACGTCGACGACGAGCCGGTCCTTGAGCGGCGTGATCCGCTCGACCTGGTCCGCCGCGTCCCGCGCCAGCAGGCTGTAGGCGCGGGCGGGGTCGTCCTGCTCCTTCATGAAGGCGCGGAAGAGGGCGACCGACCGCCGTATGGAGGGGTCCCGCACTGCTGTCATCCCCCCCGCTTCTCGTGCCGTCCGGCGCGGGCGAGCGCCTCGTCGGCGACGGTGCGGAAGTCCCGTACCGTCGCCTCCCAGCTCAGCCGGGTGGCGCGCTGCCGGGCCGCGGCGCCGAGGGCGGCGCGCCGCTCCTCGCTCAGCGCCAGCGAGCACCAGTGCGCGGCGAACGCGCTCTCGCCGCGGGCCAGCATGCCGGTGTCGCCGTCGCGGATGGAGTCGCGCAGGCCGGGGATGTCGAAGCCGATCGCGGGGGTGCCGCGCACCGCCGCCTCGGTCACCACCAGGCCCCAGCCCTCGACGAGCGAGGGGTGCAGCAGCAGCCACGAGGAGGCGAGGAGGCGGTGCTTCTCGCCCTCGGAGACGTGGCCGGTGAACGTCACGCCGGGCCCCGCCATCGCTTCGAGCCGGCCGCGCTCGGGGCCGGTGCCGACGATGACCAGCCGGCCGCCGGTGACCGGGCGCACCCGCTCCCACAGCCGCAGCAGCAGGTCGATGCGCTTGTACTCGACCAGCCGGCCCATCGCCAGGAACAGCGGCTCCGGCGACTTCGGCGGCAGCGGGCCGGGGTCCTCGACGCCGTTGTGGACGACCCGTATCCGCTTGGGGTCGACGCCGATGTTGCGCAGCGCGGCGGCGGTGGAGGAGGAGACGGCGACCAGGAGGTTGCCCCGGTGGGCGCCGGCCAGCGCCCAGTGCTCAAGGCGGCGGCCCAGCCGGGCCAGCGGCCCGGGGTAGCGCATCGCCCACAGCTCGGTGTGCACGTGGTTGACCAGGCAGAGCGACGGGCCGCTGTGCCACAGCGGCGCGAGGTACGGCATGCCGTTGCAGACCTCGACCAGCAGGTCGGTGCCGCCGACGTGGCGGGACAGCGCGCGGCGCGCGCGCAGGAAGTGCCCGGCGTCTCCGCCCGCGGAGACCACGCGGTAGTCGCGGTACGCGGCCGGGCCCCCGCACACCAGGGTCACCTGGTGGCCGTGGTCGGTCAGGCCGCCGGCGAGCCGGTCCACGAGCAGTTCCGAGCCGCCG
>NZ_JACBXC010000311.1 GCF_013870535.1 Streptomyces phytophilus
GGCCCCTGGCCGTGACCCGAGCCGTACACCTCCGGCGGTCCGGCCTCACGGCCGTACCGCCGGGGGTGTGGCGGGAGACGGACGCCGAAGTACTCGTCCTGTCCGACAACGAGCTGACGCACATCCCGGACGACATCGCCGCCCTGACCCGGCTGCACACCCTCGACCTCGGCCACAACGCACTCACCGCGGTGCCCGAGGCCCTCGGGTCCCTGCCCGCCCTGACCCGCTGCCTGTACCTGCACGACAACCGGCTGACCCGGCTTCCCGCCGCGCTCGGCCGGCTGCGCGCGCTGGGCTACCTCAACGTCGGCGAGAACCCCCTCGAAGCCCTGCCCGGGGAACTGGGCGCCATGGCGGGCCTGCGGGAGTTGCGCGCGCAGCACTGCGGGCTGACCGGACTGCCGGAGTCGCTGGGGCGGTTGTCGTCGCTGCGCGAGCTGTGGCTGCGCGGCAACGCGCTCACGGCGCTGCCCGACTCCACGGCGGAGCTGCACGGGCTGCGTGAGCTGGAGTTGCGCGAGAACGCGCTGACGGCCGTGCCCGCCGCGCTGGCCGGGCTCCCGCTGCTGCGCCGACTGGATCTGCGGGCCAACGCGATCCGCGACGTACCCCCGTGGCTGGCGCAGCTGCCCGCGCTCGAAAAGCTGGATCTGCGCTGGACCGGCGTCGATGGCACCGAAGCCCCGCTCGCCGCCTTGCGCGAGCGGGGCTGCGTCGTGCTGGCGTAGCAGGTCAGGTCAGGTCGAACTCGCCGTCGCGGGCGCCGAGGACGAAGGCGCGCCACTCCCCCGGGGTGAAGATCAGCGCGGGCCCTTCCGGGTTGCGCCCGTCGCGCATGGCGATGTACCCCTCCACGAACGCGATCTCGACGTCTCCCACCCCCTGGCTGCTCGACTGCCACGTGGCGCCTGTCAGATCGAGCTGCGGTTTCCCGCTGCCCGCCGCCGGCTGCTGAGTGGTGCTTTCGGCCACGTCCTGCTCCTCCCGGTGAGCGTCGTCCGCAGCCAGGGTATCCACGACGGCGGGCGAGGGAACAGGCCACGATAGAGGGACCGGGAAAGGTGATAGGGGCGCCGGAGCGGGGCGGTTCGGCGGGGTGGTTCAGCCGGCCGTTTCGCCGGCCTCGGTGGCCAGGTCCGCGACGACCGCGCAGTGGTCCGACGCCCACACCCCGTCGACCGGCGCGTTGCCCGCCCGGCGCACCGCCCGTACGTGCCCCTCCCCTTCGGGGCCGGGGGGACCTACCAGCACGTAGTCGATGCGGGAGTGCCACTCCAGGGTCCGCGCGGCGTACGGGTTGGCCAGGTCCCACGTCGCGCCGACCGCGGTGGGGTGGGCGTAGCGCCAGGCGTCGAGGAAGACCTGTCCGCGTACGGGGGGCGCGGTCTTCGTGCCGCCGAGCAGCCGCATCTCGTCGGAGTCGGGCTCGGCGTTGAAGTCGCCGGTGACCACGGGCGGGAAGTCGCCGCCGCCGCGCCGCTCGTGGACGAACCGGGCCAGCGCGGTGACCTGCGCGGAGCGGGTCGCGGAGGCGTGCGGATAGGAGATCAGGTGGGTGGTGAAGAACGGCACCGTCACGCCGCCGGGAGCGGCCACGCGCGCGTACAGCGCCTGCTGGCCGTCGGGTTCCTCCTCGCCCGCGGGCAGCACGGCGCTCGCCTGCTCGGCGATCGGCCAGCGGCTCAGCACGGCGTTGCCGACGTCGACCGTGGGATCCCCGATACGGCGCTGCCAGCGCCCCGGCTCCGGCGAGGGCGCCCAGGCCCAGTCCATGCCCAGCTCGTTGGCGAGCCACCCGGCGAGGTTGTCGGCGCCCTGGCCCCAGACCTCCTGCAGCCCGACGACGTCGGGGCGCTCCTCGCGCAGGGTGCGCAGGATGGCCTTGGTCCGCTCCTGCCACGGCCCGAAGCGCCACCAGAGATTCCAGGTCATGACGCGGATCATGCGTTCGTATCCCTACCACGGGCCGACTTTCCGATCAGAGGCTATCTCTACGGGCCCGGAATGATGTGCGAGAGTCGCGGGGATGGAGCTGATCGGGCGGGGACGAGACGCGGACGTGTACGCCCTGGGCGACGGCCGGGTCCTGCGCCGCTACCGGCCCGGGGGCCCGGCGGGCGCGGAGGCGGAGGCCCGGCTGATGACCTACCTCGCCGGGCAGGGCTTCCCCGTGCCGCACGTGTACGGCGCGGACGGCACCGACCAGGTACTCGAACGCCTCGAAGGCCCCACCATGCGGGCCGCGCTGCGCCGCCGCCCGTGGCGTGCGGCGGCGTACGGGCGGACGCTCGGCCTGCTCCACGACAGGCTGCACGCCGTGCCCGCCCCGGAGTTCCTGCCGGCCTCCCCCGCCTCCGGGAGCGGGGACCGGGTGCTCCACCTCGATCTGCACCCGGAGAACGTGGTCCTCACCGCGCGCGGCCCGTACCTCATCGACTGGTGCAACGCGGCCGCGGGCGACCCGGCGAGCGACGTGGCGATGGCGGTGTGCATACTGCGCGGCGCCGAACTCCGCCCGTCGGAGGCCCTCGGCCTACGGGTCCTGCTGCGCGCCCTGCTCCGCACGACACGCACGGACCCCGTCCCCGGCTACGCCCACGCGCTCCCCGCCCGGCTGGCCGACCCCAACCTCACGCCGGGCGAGGCGCGGCGGCTGCGGCGCGCACTGGGCGGCGGCGCGGGTGCGTAGCGGCCGGGGCCGAGGGGCGGGGCGGCATAGGGTCGCAGGATGACGCGCAGCTTGCAGTGCATCGTGCTCGACTGCCCGCGGCCCCGGGAACTCGCCGCGTTCTACCAGGTCCTCCTCGGCGGCGAAGTCGACCGCGCCGACCCCCGCTGGTCCCTCGACGACGACTGGTCCACGCTGCACCTGCCGGACGGCGGGGTGCTGGGCTTCCAGCGCTCCCCCGGCCACCGGCCGCCGCACTGGCCCGACCCGGCCCACCCGCAGCAGCTCCACCTCGACATCGCCGTGGACGACATGGCGGCGGCCGAGCGCGACGCGCTCGCCAACGGCGCGAAGGTCCTGCGGGACGAGGGCGATTGGGGCGTGTACGAGGACCCCGCCGGCCACCCGTTCTGTCTGGTGCCCGAGTGAGCGGCGGCCTCTTCTGGCACTTGTCCACAGCCGCTGCCCGGTGGTCTTGACAGCACGAACGCCCTGGAAGAAAGTTTCACCGTTCGCGCGGCACTCGGAAGATTCTTTCAGGAGGGGTCGGGATCATGACGGACGCACCGTCTGGCAGAGGATGGGACGAGTTGGGCCGGCGGCGCTTCGCCGCCGGCGTACTCGCTACTGGAGGTGCGCTCTTCGTGGTCCCCGGTGCCACCGGGCTTCCCGCCCACGCCGCAGAGGCATCGTCCGGCGCGCCCGTGCTGCGGCGCGGCAGCGCCGCACGGGCCGGGCTGCTGGAGCCGCATCTGCGGCAGTTGGCCGCCGACGCCGAGACGTTCCTCGGCCCGTCGCCGAAGTACCCGTGGTACGCGGGCGCCGTCATCCTCGCCGGGCGGGGGCGGACGGTCGCGCTGGAGCGGGCGATCGGGAAGGCCGTGCGCTACGAGGCGTACGACGAGGCGACGGACACGGGGATCGAGCTGCCGCAGGACGAGCAGGTCGACATGTCGATGGACACCGTCTTCGACCTCGCCTCGGTCTCCAAGCTCTTCACCTCCCTCCTGGCGGTCCAGCAGATCGAGCGCGGCGCTCTCGCCCTCGACGCCACCGTGGCCTCCTACCTGCCGGAGTTCGGCGCCGCGGGCAAGCAGGACATCACCGTCCTCCAACTGCTGACGCACACCTCCGGCTTCACCTCCTGGATCCCCCTGTACGCAGAGCCGACCTGGGACGCCAAGCTCGCCCGGCTGTGGCGGGAGGCGCCGGTCAACCCGCCCGGGACCACGTACCTCTACTCCGACCTCAACCTGATCAGCCTCCAGCTCGTCCTGGAGAAGACCACCGGGAAGAAGCTCGACCACCTCCTCGCCGACGAGATCACCGAACCCCTCGGCCTGACGCACACGCGCTACAACCCGCCGCCCTCGTGGCTGCCCCGCGTCGCCGCGACCGAGGACGCGCGCAAGCCGTGGTCGGGGCTGGACCGCGGGATGGTGCGGGGCGAGGTGCACGACGAGAACGCGTACTCCTTCGGCGGCGTCGCCGGACACGCCGGGCTGTTCTCCACGGCCTGGGACCTGGCGATCCTCTGCCGCACCCTCCTGAACGGCGGGGCGTACGGGCGGACGCGGATCCTCCGGCGGGAGTCGGTGGAGCTGATGTTCACCGACTTCAACACCGACTTCCCCGGTGACGAGCACGGCCTCGGCTTCGAGCTGTACCAGCACTGGTTCATGGGCGCCATGGCCACACCGGGCTCCGCCGGGCACACGGGCTTCACCGGCACGGCGCTCGTCATCGACCCGACGACCGACACGTTCCTCGTCCTGCTCGGCAACTCCGTGCATCCCGTGCGCAACTGGCGTACGGGCAGCGCGCCGCGGGTGGCGGCGGGGACGAACCTGGCGCGTGCGGTGGCGGTGCGGCCCCAGGACGGGCGCGCGGCGTGGTTCGGCGGGATGGCGAACCAGAAGACGTCGACGCTCACCCTGCCCGAGGTGACGGTGCGGGACCCGGGGGCGGAGCTGGAGTTCGCGCTGTGGTGGGACACCGAGCCGCAGTGGGACAAGGTGCACCTGGAGGCGTCGGCGGACGGCGGCGGGACGTGGGAGCCGGTGCCGTTCACGAGCCGCCGGCGGCGCGGCGGGGGCGGCGGCAGGGACGGGGACGTGCGGGAGCACGCGGACGGTACGGCGGACGGGTGGTCCGAGCGGGTGTGGCACCGGGCGTCGGCGGGGCTCGGCGCGTGGCGCGGGCGGCCGCTGCGGCTGCGGTGGCGGTACGCGACGGACCGGCAGTACGTGGGGCGCGGGGTGTATGTGGACGACGTACGGGTGACGGACGGGCACCGGGTGCTCTTCGACGACGGGCGCCGGGGGGACGCCGAGCGCGTGGAGCTGGACGGCTGGACGGCGTCGGCGGACTGAGCGCCGGTCGTTACCGGCCCAGCGCCGCCATCGCCGCGTTGTGCCCCGGGATCCCGCTCACTCCCCCGCCCCGCACCGCACCGGCCCCGCACAGCAGCACGTTCGGGTGCCGCGTCTCCACGCCCCAGCGGCCCGTCTCCGGCGCCGCGTACGGGAACGCCAGCTCGCGGTGGAAGATGTTGCCGCCCGGGAGCCGCAGGTCGCGCTCCAGGTCGAGCGGGGACTTCGCCTCGATGCAGGGGCGGCCCTCGGCGTCGGTGGCCAGGCAGTCGGCGAGCGGTTCCGCGAGGTGGGCGTCGAGTCGGGCGACCGTGGCGCGCAGCAGCGCTTCCCGGGTGCCGTCGTTGTCGTCGGCGAACAGGCGCGCCGGGGTGTGCAGGCCGAAGAGGGTGAGGGTCTGGTAGCCGTCGCGCACCAGGTCGTCGGCGAGGATCGACGGGTCGGTCAGCGAGTGGCAGTAGATCTCGGACGGCGGCGCCTGCGGCAGCGTGCCCGCGGCGGCCTCGCGGTAGGCGGTCTCCAGGTCGGCGTAGCCCTCGGCGATGTGGAACGTGCCGGCGAAGGCCCGCCGCGGATCGGTGCTCTCGTCGC
>NZ_JACBXC010000312.1 GCF_013870535.1 Streptomyces phytophilus
CCAGCTCCGCCCCCGCCCGGTTGTCGGTGTCCACGTACAGCAGGCCACGCTCCCCCGCCGCCCCCGGCCAGCCCGGCCGGCCGCCGTAGACCACCGGCAGGCCGGCCTCCGCGGCCATGCCCGGCAGCGGGTCGTCGCGGTGCAGCGAGAACATCAGCGCACCGTCGACGTGCCCGCCGGCCAGGAACCGGCCGATGCGCGGATAGTCCGCCCGGTCCGCGACGTACAGCAGCACCAGCTGCGTGTCCGCCGCCGCCAGCGCCCCGCTGATGCCCCGCAGTTGCCGGGCGAAGAACGGGTCGGCGAAGACGCGGCTCTCGGGCTCCGCGATGACGACGGCGACCGCGCCCGTGCGCCGGGTGACGAGCGTGCGCGCGGCCTGGTTCGGTACGTAGCCCAGCTCGGCCACGGCGCGGTGCACCCGCTCGCGCAGCGGCTCGCGCACCCCCTCGCCGCCGTTGACCACGCGCGACACCGTGGCCCGCGACACTCCGGCGCGGGCGGCCACGGCCTCCAGCGTGGGGCGGTTCCCGGACACCTCAACTCCTCTTCACTCGGTGGGCCTTGACAGTAGCCCGCCCACTCGGCAGTGTGCCTCAACACAACCTGAGAGCGCTCTCAAACAGGCGCATCCCCAGGGGAGAACCTCCTCATCCCCCCACACTCCCGAGGAGCAGCCAGACATGCACGCAATACGACTACGGTGGCGCAGGAGCCTGCTCTGCGCGGTCGCCGCGCTGGCCGCGATCAGCGCCCTGACCCTGCCCTCCGCGACGGCCGGCGAGGACGCGGGCAGCGACCCCGCGCCCCTCGCCGAGGTCTTCCGCGACGACTTCGACGGCGCCGCCGGCTCCCCGCCGGACGCCGCGAACTGGATCGTCGACACCGGCACTTCCTACCCCGGCGGCCCCGCCAACTGGGGCACCGGCGAGATCCAGACGTACACGGACAGCCCGGAGAACCTCCAGAAGGACGGCTCCGGCAACCTCACCATCACCCCGCGCCGCGACGGCTCCGGCGGCTGGACGTCCGCCCGGATCGAGACCCAGCGCACCGACTTCCAGGCCCCGGCCGGCGGCGTGCTGCGCGTCGAGGCCCGCATCCAGATGCCGAACATCACCGGCGACGAAGCCCTCGGCTACTGGCCCGCGTTCTGGACCCTGGGCGACGCCTACCGCGGCAACTACTGGAACTGGCCGGGCATCGGCGAGTTCGACATCATGGAGAACGTCAACGGCGTGAACAGCGTCTGGGGCGTGCTGCACTGCGGCACCGCGCCCGGCGGCCCGTGCAACGAGAACAACGGCCTCGGCGCCTCCCGCGCCTGCCCGGACAGCAGTTGCCAGTCCGGCTTCCACGAGTACGCCCTGGAGCTGGACCGCAGCGGCGGGGTCGAGGAGCTGCGCTGGTACGTGGACGGCCAGCAGTACCACTCCGTCAACGCCGACCAGGTGGGCGCCGAGACCTGGGCGAACCTCGCCCACCACGGCCACTTCCTGCTCCTCAACGTCGCCATGGGCGGCGCCTTCCCCGACGGCGTGGCCGGCCACGCCACCCCCACCGACGCGACCCGGCCCGGCGTGCCGATGACCGTCGACTACGTCTCCGTCGAGCAGTCCGGAGGTGCCGCCAAGTGATCTCGCGACGCAGGCTGCTGGGTGGCCTGGCCGTCGCGTCCGCCGCCGCGGGGACACCTCTGGTGCTCTCCGCGGCGCGGGCGGGCGGCGCCGCAGCGGCCCTCGACGTGACCGTCGCCAACCGGACGGGCGCGTACGAGAACTCCTCCATCAGCATCTACGTCGTCGGCAACGAGGGCGGCCGGCAGGTCCGCCTCACGCCCGACGGGACGCTGGCGCCCATCTCGCTCGACGACAACGGCCCCGACGGCTACACCGACTACGCCATCCCCTTCGCCGGCAGCGGCGACACGTCCCTGACGCTGCCGAACATGTCCGGCCGCCTCTACGTCGCCCTCGGCGGCAAGCTGAAGATGAAGGCGGTCACGGACGGCGCCGGCAACGCGGCACTCGCCTACCCGGCCGGCTGGGTGTCCACCGACCCCAACTACCCGCTGGTGCACGACTGCATGGAGTTCACGCTCAACGACGCCGGCATGTTCTGCAACACCACCATGGTCGACATGTTCAGCGTCCCGATGTCCATCCACCTGACGGGCGAGGCCGACCAGACGACCGGGACGCTCAAGGACGGCGCCCGGCAGCAGGTGTTCGACACCCTGGCGGGCACCGAGGGCTACGGCCGGCTGGTGGACGCGGACGGGCTGCGGGTCATCGCCCCCGGGCACGGCCTGGACGCCGGGCTGTTCGACGGCGCGTACCTCGACGGATACGTGGACGAGGTGTGGTCGGCGTACGCGGGCAAGGACCTGAAGGTCACCACGAACGCCGGTACCTTCACCGGCCGCGTCGCCGGCGACCGGCTCTCCTTCACCGGCCCCGCCGACGTCGCCTTCGACCGGCCGCCCACCCGCGACGTGCTGTTCTGCGACGGCAGGCTCGCCGCCCCGAACGACGGCACCACGGGACCGGTCGCCGCCATCCTCGGCGCCGCGCTCAACCGCACCACCCTGCGCGACCACGCCGACCAGCCCGTCACCGACGCGGCCTCCTTCTACGGCACCGACATCTCCAACCACTACGCGCGGGTGATGCACGAAGTGTCGGAGGACGGGCGGGCGTACGGGTTCGCCTTCGACGACGTGTCCGGCTTCGCGTCGTACATCGAGGACCGGGCGCCGCGGCAGCTCACGCTGACGCTGACGCCCTTCTGACACCCACGGGAGCCGGCGGGGGGCAGCGGGAGCCCGCCGGTTCCCGCGGGGCCGCGGGAACCGCGGCGTGCCGGGGGCTGTCCGGTGGTCAGGGCCGGGCAGCCCGCGGCCGGCGGGGCGCGGACGCGCGCCCCGCCGTGCGGCGGCCCCGGGCCCCCGCGCGGCGGTTACGCGCTGCTCGTCGAGAGCTTCGCGGCGAAGCCGAGGAACGCCGTGCCGGCCGCGGCCGACATCCCGGCCGTCAGCCGCCGCCTGCGGCGGAAGAGCGCCGCGAGATGCGTACCGCTGAATATCAGCGCGGTCAGGTACGTGATGCTGAACAGCTGCGCCCAGGCCGCCAGCACGAGGAACGTCAGCTCCGGGTGCGCGTACGCCGGGTCGATGAACTGCACGAAGAAGGAGACGAAGAACAGGATCGCCTTGGGGTTCAGCAGACTGACGACGAACGCCCGGCGGTACGGGCGCTCCATCTCCTCCTTCACCGGCTCCGCCCGCGTCGGCTCCCCCTCCGCGCGGGCAACGGCCCGCGCCTCGCGCTCGCGCCACATCCGCCACGCCCCGCGCAGCATCCCGACCGCCAGCCACGTCAGATAGCCGGCGCCCGCGAACTTGACGACGGCGAACGCCGTCGGGCTGGCCTGGAGCAGCGAGGCCACGCCGCCCGCGGAGAGCACCATGAGCACCATGTCGCCGCACATCACGCCGCCGGCGGCGCGGTAGCCGGCGCGGGCGCCGCGGCGGGCGGCGACGGAGACGACGTAGAGGGAGTTGGGCCCCGGGAGCAGGATGATCAGGGCCAGCCCGGCGAGGTACGTCGACAGATCGGTGACTCCAAGCATGCGGGCCAGGCTGCCACGCGTCCGCCCGTCCGTACGAATCAATAAGCCGCGGTCCCGCATGGCGGACACTGCCGGCCCCGTACCCCCGCCGGTTAGGCTCGTGGGAGATCACAGGTCACACGGCGGAGGGGGCCCGTAGAGCATGGGCGACGGCACGGTCACAGCGGTGTGCAGCAGCGCTAAGTACACGTTCCACAAGCCGGCCCGCGAGGCCGTCACCCTCCTCGCCGGCCTCGGCGTCGAGGGCGACGCGCACGCGGGCGTCACGGTGAAGCACCGCTCCCGGGTCGCCCGCGACCCCTCCCAGCCGAACCTGCGCCAGGTGCACCTGATCCACGAGGAGTTGTTCGCGGAGGTCGCCGAGGCGGGCTTCCGGGTGCGCCCCGGGGAGCTGGGCGAGAACGTCACCACCCGCGGCGTCGACCTGCTCGGCCTGCCCACCGGCACGCTGCTGCACCTCGGTGCGGAGGCCGTCGTGGAGATCACCGGGCTGCGCAACCCCTGCCACCAGATCGACGACTTCCGATCCGGCCTGCTCAAGCAGGTCGTGGGCCGGGACGCGGCGGGGAACGTGGTGCGCAAGGCGGGGGTGATGAGCGTGGTGCTGACGGGCGGCGTGGTACGTCCCGGGGACCCGGTCGTCGTCGTGCTGCCGGACGCCCCGCACCGCCCGCTGGAGAAGGTCTGAGGACGGCGCCCGCACCGCCCGGCGGGCGGTGCGGGCGACCGGCGCTCAGCCGGCGCCGCTCCCCCCGGCCGCACCGGTCTCCGTGACCGCGGAGGCGCCGATCACGTCGCCGTCCGCGTCCAGCGCCTCCGCCTTGACGTACGCCGCGTCCCCCGCGTCCGCGGGCAGGTCGACGTCGGTGTCGAGGCCGTCCCACCGCTCGCGGGCGACGGGCCGCAGATCGTCCTCCGCATCGCCGGCCAGCACCCGCCAGCCGGCGACCTCCGTGGCGCCGTTCCACACCGCGTGCGCGTCGCCGGACGCGCCGTCGACCCGTACCTCCGGCGCGGTCGCGGGCTCGGCCCCCCACTCCTGGCGGTAGGCGCGGTACGAGCTGTACTCGTCCGGGAAGACGGCGTCGAACACCAGCCGCCCGGCCGCGTCGAACTCCGAGATCCGGCCCGCGGAGCCCCAGCCGACCAGGGTGTTGCCGCCCGGCAGACCCTGGCTGCCGCCGGTGACGGCGGTGGAGACGCGGTCGGGGTGCACGAGCTGGCGGGTCAGCTCCGCGGTGCCGCGCCGCGGGTCGACGTGCAGCCACGCCACCCGGGACTCGTAGCCGTCGGAGTGCATGTTCTGGTTGTCGAACATGCGGTACGTGCCGTCGCCGACCGCCACGACGTCGTGCTGGGCGATGGTGCGCGCGCCCGCGCCGAGCCGGAAGTCGCTGTTCTTCCCGCCGAGCCGCCAGACGATCCCGCCGGTCCGCCGGTCGAGCTTGTAGACGGTGCTGGTGCCGACGGCGGAGACGAGGAGGTTGCCGTCGGTGTCGAGGGAGACGGAGTTCGCGTGCAGGTAGTCGAAGGGGCGGGTGCCGGCGCGGCCCGAAGGCCGCTCGTCGGACTCCGTCAGCGGTACGTGGTCGAGGCTGCGCCACTCCAGCAGCGGCTCGCCGGTGGCGACGTCCAGCTCCCACACGACGCTCTCGACGACGTCGCCGTCCTCGGGGCCGCCGACCGGGGTGAGGTCGTAGGGCCGCTGCTGGTAGCTGACGACCAGGGCGGTGCCCTCGGGGGTGAGCCGGAACTCGTGCAGGTCGATGGTCTGCTCCGGGTCCGGGGAGCGGACGGTGGCGATGATGTCGTAGTTCTCGTCGGCGATGTAGCCGACCCCCTCGCCGAGCCCCGCGTTGTCGCTCTTGCCCTGCCACCAGGTCAGGACCTTCTCGCCGCGGTACTCCTGCACGCGGAAGTCGGCGACGTACTCGTTCTGCGGAATGCGGTGGTACCAGACGGGCCGGCCCCGGTCGTC
>NZ_JACBXC010000313.1 GCF_013870535.1 Streptomyces phytophilus
CCGCCGATCTGCACGCCCGTGAGGCCGTCGCCGAGGAACGCGGCGCCGATGAGCGCGACGAGGGCCACGCCGGCGGCGGCCCAGATGCCGTAGGCGATGCCGATGGACATGCCGCGTTTGAGCACCAGGCTGAGCAGGGTGAAGGCCGTGATGTAGCCGATGACCACGACGATCGAGGGAAGGATCTTCGAGAAGCCCTCGGAGAGCCGCAGTGAGACGGTCGCCGTCACCTCGCTGAGAATGGCACCGATCAGCAGCACGTAGGTCATCGTTCGCCCTTCTGCGGCGGGGGAAACTACCTGGACGCCTGTCCAGGTAGTCGAGTGTACGGGAAGGGGCGGCGGAGTCGTTCCCCGCCGCCCCTTGCCGACATCAGGGCTGCGCCCGCACGCCCCCGCGCCGGACCGGACCGGCGATCAGCGTTCGCGTTCGGCCAGTTTCAGCAGGTGGTCGGCCAGGGACTGGCCGCCTGCCGGGTCGCGGCTGATGACCATCAGGGTGTCGTCCCCCGCGATCGTGCCGAGGATCGCCGCCAGTTCCGCCGCGTCGATCGCCGAGGCGAGGAACTGCGCGGCGCCGGGCGGCGTGCGCAGGACGACGATGTTCGCGGACGCCTCCGCGGAGATGAGCAGTTCGCCGGCCAGGCGCGCCATGCGCTCCTCCTTCGCCGACTCGCCCAGCGGCACCTGCGGGGTGCGGAAGCCGCCCTCGGAGGGGACGGCGTAGATGAGTTCGCCGCCGGTGTTGCGGATCTTCACCGCGCCGAGTTCGTCGAGGTCGCGGGAGAGCGTCGCCTGCGTCACCGTCAGGCCGTCGTCGGCGAGGAGCTTGGCCAGCTGGCTCTGCGAGCGGACCGGCTGCCGGTTCAGGATGTCGACGATCCTGCGGTGGCGTGCCGTGCGCGTGTGCGGCACGGCGGGACCGTTGTACTCCTCGGACATCGTCACCTTCCGGCTCGTCGGGGCTAGGGCCTGTCGTTCGGATCTTCGCCGGGCTCGCTGGGGGCACCGCCCACGAGCGAAGCGCTGTGGGGGAGCCTGGCACCGCTCCCTGTCCGACAAGATCCAAACGACAGACCCTAGGCGGCGGGACCCGCCGCGTCGAGCACGGCGGGCAGCGCGGCGAGCAGGGCGTCCGCCTCCGCCTCGCCGAGGATCAGCGGCGGGGCGAGCCGGACCACGTCCGGCGCCACCGCGTTGACCAGGAATCCCGCTGCCTGGGCCGCCTGTTGCACCTGGGGTGCGACGGCCTCGGTGAGCACCATACCGAGCAGCAGCCCCGCGCCTCGCACCTGGTCGACAAGCGGGTGCCCGAGTCGGCCGATTCCGTCCCGCAGCCGCTCCCCCACGCGCTTGACCTGCGCCAGCAGCCCTTCGGCCTCGATCACGTCCAGCACCGCGAGCGCCGCGGCGCAGGCGACCGGGTTGCCGCCGAAGGTGGAGCCGTGCCTTCCGGGGGTGAAGAGGTCCGCGGCGGACCCGAAGGCCAGCGTGGCGCCGATCGGCAGGCCGCCGCCGAGGCCCTTGGCGAGGGTGACGACGTCCGCCTCCACACCCTGCGCCTGCGCGGCGAACCAGTGGCCCGTACGCCCGATGCCCGTCTGCACCTCGTCCAGGACCAGCAGCGCCCCGGCGGCCCGGGTGATCTCGCGGGCGGCGGCCAGATAGCCGTCGGGCGGTACGACGACGCCGTTCTCGCCCTGCACCGGCTCGACGATCACCAGCGCCGTGTCCGCGGTGACCGCGGCGCGCAGCGCGTCCGCGTCCCCGTACGGTACGTGCGTGACCTCGCCCGGCAGCGGGCCGAAGCCCTCCTGCTTGCCGGGCTGCCCGGTCAGCGCCAGGGCGCCCATGGTGCGGCCGTGGAAGCCGCCCTCGGTGCCCACCATGTGCGTACGGCCCGTCAGCCTGCCGAGCTTGAACGCGGCCTCCACCGCCTCCGCGCCGGAGTTGGCGAAGAAGACCCGGCCCGGCCGGCCGGCGAGTTCGAGGAGCCGCTCGGCGAGCGCCACCGGGGGCTCGGCGACGTACAGGTTGGAGACGTGGGCGAGGGTGGCGATCTGCGCCGAGACGGCCTCGACGACCGCCGGGTGGGCGGTGCCGAGCGAGGTGACGGCGATGCCGCCGACGAAGTCGAGGTACTCGTTGCCGTCGGCGTCCCACAGCTTCGCGCCCGCGCCGCGGACCAGGGGCAGGCGGGGGGTGCCGTAGTTGTCCATCAGCGCGCCCTGCCAGCGCTCCGTCAGCTCCGCGTTGCCGCTCGTGCCGCCGCTCATGTCGCAGACCTTTCCGCGTCCGGCACGACCATCGTGCCGATGCCCTCGTCCGTGAAGATCTCCAGCAGGATGGAGTGCGGCACCCGGCCGTCGATGACCCGCGCGGTGTGCACGCCGTGGCGCACCGCGTACAGGCAGCCCTCCATCTTCGGGACCATGCCGCTGGCCAGGTCGGGCAGCAGCCGCTCCAGCTCACCCGCGGTGAGCCGGCTGATGACCTCGTCGCTGTCCGGCCAGTTCTCGTACAGCCCCTCGACGTCGGTGAGGACCATCAGGGTCTCCGCGCCGAGCGCGGCGGCCAGCGCGGCGGCGGCGGTGTCGGCGTTGACGTTGAAGACCTCGCCGGCCGCGTCGGCCTCGTCGGCGGAGCGGGCGACGGAGGAGACGACCGGGATGCGGCCGTCCGCCAGCAGCGCCTCTATCGCGCCGGTGTCGATGTCGGTGACCTCGCCGACGCGGCCGATGTCGACCGGCTCGCCGTCGACGAGCGGGCGGTGCCGGGTGGCGGTGATGGTGTGCGCGTCCTCGCCGGTCAGGCCGACGGCGAAGGGCCCGTGCTCGTTGAGCAGCCCGACCAGCTCGCGCTGCACCTGCCCGGCGAGCACCATCCGTACGACGTCCATCGCCTCCGGCGTCGTCACCCGCAGCCCGGCGCGGAACTCGCTGGCCAGGCCGTGCCGGTCGAGCTGGGCGCTGATCTGCGGGCCGCCGCCGTGGACGACGACGGGCCTGAGCCCGGCGTGCCGCAGGAAGACGACGTCCTGGGCGAAGGCGCGCTTCAGGTCGTCGTCGACCATGGCGTTGCCGCCGAACTTGACCACGACGACCTTGCCGTGGTGCCGGGTGAGCCAGGGCAGCGCCTCGATGAGGGTGCGCGCCTTGGGCAGGGCGGTGTGCTTGCGGGTCGGGGTGGCCGGTGCCGCGGCGGGCGCGGAGGTCGTCGTCATGAGCTGTACGCGCTGTTCTCGTGGACGTAGTCGGCGGTCAGGTCGTTGGTCCAGATGACCGCCTCGGCGTCGCCGGCGGCGAGGTCCGCCACGATGTGGACCTCGCGGTAGCGCATGTCGACCAGCTCGCGGTCCTCGCCGAACGAGCCGTTCTTGCAGACCCACACGCCGTTGATCGCGACGTTCAGCCGGTCCGGCTCGAAGGCGGCGGAGGTGGTGCCGATCGCGGCCAGCACGCGGCCCCAGTTGGGGTCCTCGCCGTGGATGGCGCACTTGAGCAGGTTGTTGCGGGCGATGGAGCGGCCGACCTCCACGGCGTCGTCCTCGCCGGCGGCGCCGACGACCTCGACCTTGATCTCCTTGCTGGCGCCCTCGGCGTCGGCGATGAGCTGCCGCCCGAGGCTGTCGCAGACGGCCCGTACCGCCTCGGCGAACTCCGCCTGCCCCGGCCGGAACCCGCTCGCGCCGGAGGCGAGCAGCAGCACGGTGTCGTTGGTGGACATGGCGCCGTCGGAGTCGACGCGGTCGAAGGTGGTGCGGGTCGCGGCGCGCAGCGCCGCGTCCAGCTCGTCGGCGGGTACGTCGGCGTCGGTGGTGAGGACGACGAGCATGGTCGCCAGCCCGGGCGCGAGCATGCCGGCGCCCTTGGCCATGCCGCCGACGGTCCAGGTCGCACCGCCGTCCGCCTCGGCGGTGACGACGGCGGTCTTGTGCACGGTGTCCGTGGTCTTGATGGCGATGGCGGCCTTCTCGCCGCCGTGCGCGGACAGGCCGGCCGCGGCCAGCTCGACGCCGGGCAGCAGCTTGTCCATCGGCAGCAGGGTGCCGATCAGGCCGGTGGACGCCACCGCGACCTCCGCGGCGCTGTGGCCGAGGACCTCGGCGACGCGCTCGGCGGTGGCGTGGGTGTCCTGGAAGCCGCGGGGGCCCGTGCAGGCGTTGGCGCCGCCGGAGTTGAGGATCACCGCGGACACCGCGCCGCCCTTGACCACCTGCTCGGACCAGACGACCGGGGCGGCCTTGACGCGGTTGGCGGTGAAGACGCCGGCGGCGGCGCGTCGCGGCCCCTCGTTGACCACGAGGGCCAGGTCCGGGTTGCCGCTCTCCTTGATCCCGGCGGCGATGCCCGCCGCCGTGAACCCTTTGGCTGCCGTGACGCTCAAGGTGCCACTCCTGTCATAGAGAGCCCCAGCTCCTCTGGGAGTCCGAGGGCGATGTTCATGCTCTGCACCGCACCGCCGGCGGTGCCCTTGGTGAGGTTGTCGATGGCGCTGACCGCGACGATGCGCTGCGCGCGCTCGTCGTACGCGACCTGCAGCAGCGCGGTGTTGGAGCCGGTGACCGCGCCGGTGGCCGGCCACTGGCCGGGCGGCAGCAGCCGCACGAACGGCTCGCCCTGGTACGCCTTCTCGTACGCGGCGCGCACCGCCTCCGCGGTCGTGCCGGGCCGGGCCCGGGCGGTGCTGGTGGCGAGGATGCCGCGGGGCATCGGGGCGAGGGTCGGGGTGAAGGAGACCGTGACCCGCTCGCCCGCGACGGCGCTGAGGTTCTGGCCGATCTCCGGCGTGTGCCGGTGCCCGCCGCCGACGCCGTACGGGCTCATGGAGCCCAGCACCTCGCTGGCCAGCAGGTGCGGCTTGAGCGCCTTGCCGGCGCCGGAGGTGCCGGAGGCGGCGACGACGACGGCCTCCGGCTCGGCGAGCCCGGCGGCGTACGCCGGGAAGAGGCCGAGGGAGACGGCGGTCGGATAGCACCCGGGCACCGCGATGCGCCGGACCCCGAGGAGCGCGTCGCGGTGACCGGGCAGCTCGGGCAGCCCGTAGGGCCAGGTGCCGGCGTGGGGCGTGCCGTAGAACCGCTCCCAGTCGGCGGCGTCGGCGAGGCGGTGGTCGGCGCCGCAGTCGACGACGAGCACGTCGTCACCGAGGCCGGCGGCGACGGCGGCGGACTGCCCGTGCGGCAGCGCGAGGAACACGACGTCGTGCCCGGCGAGCACGGCGGGCGAGGTCTCGGCCAGCTCGCGGCCGGCGAGCGGCGCGAGGTGCGGCTGTATGTCGCCGAGGGGGCGGCCGGCGTTGGCGTGCGCGGTGAGGGCCCCGATCCCGACCCCGGGATGCGCCAGCAGCACCCGCAGCAGCTCCCCGCCCACGTACCCGCTCGCCCCGGCCACTGCCACCCGCACGGTCATCCGCTCCTCCTCGCTCACGGCATGACTATACGGAGTGCGGCAGAGCTATGCAAAGACGATTTCGGGCCGCCCGGAGGGGCTGAGACGATCGGCGGGATCGAACCTACGGACCCAGAGGATGAAAAACATGATCGTTGCGGTACTGCTCGGCGTCCTGGCCCTGGTGGTCTTCGGCTGCGTGTGCGTGGTGTG
>NZ_JACBXC010000314.1 GCF_013870535.1 Streptomyces phytophilus
CCGGCGAGGCGGACCGGGACCGGCTCATGGCCTTCTGCCGCGGCTTCGCCGCCGACGTCCGCGAGGACGTCACCATCGACGCCGCGACCTGGCCCACGACCCGCTACGCCGACAAGGACTACACCTTCTGGGAGACCCCCGACGGCACCCCGGTCTCCATGGCCGGCATCAACCCCACGGTCGCCGGCCTCGCCCAGGTCGACCCGGTCTACACCCCGTCCGCCCACCGCGGCCGCGGCTACGCGGCAGGGGTGACGGCGGCGGTGACCCGCGCGGCACTCACCGCGGGCGCCACGGAGGTGGCCCTCTTCACCGACGCGGCCAACGCCACCAGCAACGCGCTCTACCAGCGCCTCGGCTACGACGTGTACGCGGACTGGACGACGTACACGTTCGCCTAGCCGCGCGCGCGAGCCGGTACTCCTCGGCCTCGCGCCGGAGCCCGTACATGCGCGTCCGGTACCACTCGGCGTGCACCGCCCCTACTGCCGCTCCAGCTCCACGACATCGGCGACCACGCAACTGACGTTGTCGGGGCCGCCGGAGCCGTTGGCGAGGGCGACGAGCGCGCGGACCGTCGGCTCCGGCCCACCGCTCTCCGCGAGCACCCGGCGGATCTCCCCGGCGGGCACGACGGCCGACAGCCCGTCGGAGCAGAGCAGGTAGCGGTCCGCCGGCCGGGCGTCGTGCAGGCGCATGTCCGCGGTGCCGTCGGCGCCCGCGCCCAGGGCGCGTATCAGCAGGGACCGCTCCGGGTGCGAGGCGGCTTCCTCCGCGGAGAGGCGCCCTTCGTCGACCATCGACTGCACCATGGTGTGGTCGTGCGTGATCAGGAACAGCTCGCCGTCGCGCAGGACGTACGCGCGGGAGTCGCCGATGTGGACAAGGGCGAGCTGCGAGCCGGTCCAGAGCATCGCGGTGAGCGTCGTCCCGGCGTCCCCGGGCGCGGCGGACGTGACGCCGTCCACGGCGCGCCCGGCCCTCTCGACGGCGTCCTCCAGCACGTTGAGGAGACCGCCCGCCGGGATGCCGTCGGCCTCCAGGCGCCGGAGCGCGCCGACGGCAGCGGCACTCGCGGGCGCGCCCCGCTCCCCGTACCCGTCGGCGACGGCGAGCAGCCGCTCCCCGGCGTAGGCGGTGTCCTGATTGCGCTCGCGTACGAGACCGGCGTCGGACAGGGCGGCGTAACGGATTCCCAGGGGCATGGCAGGTTCCTTCCACGACAGGTGACCGACGAGGAAGGCGGCCAGCTCCCGCCGCGCGGCGGTGTCGGCCTCGACCTCGGCCCAGAACGCCCGGACCTCCGCCGCGGCCGCCGCGCCGTCCAGCGCGCACACGCGCCGGATACGGGCCAGGGGCATCCCGAGCCGCCGCAGCCAGGCGACCAGCCGGGCCTGCTCCAACTGCTCCGGCGCATAGAGGCGGTAGCCGCTCACCGGGTCGACACGGGCGGGCGTCAGCAGCCCCAGCTCGTCGTAGAGCCGCAGCGCCTTGGGCGACAGCCGCGCCGCCTTCGCGAACGCCCCGATGGTCAGCAGCCCCATGCCGTCCCTCCTCGCACCGGGCGCTCGCCCGGCCCGACCGATGCTCGGGCTTCCCCAAGGGTGAAGGTCAACCGCGGCGTCTAGGCTCGTCGACCGAAGCCCCCTGACCGAGTGCCCGGAGGTGCCATGCCCCCGCAGCTGAAGCTGAGCGCGATCACCCTGGACTGCCCCGACCCGCCGGCTCTGGCGGCCTTCTACCAGCGGGCCACCGGCCTCCCGCGCCACCCGGACTCGGACGCCGACTTCGCGGCCCTCACCTTCGCGGACGGGCTCTCCCTCGGCTTTCAGCGGGTCGACGGCCACCGGGCTCCGACCTGGCCCACCCAGATCGTCCCCCAGCAGCTCCACCTCTGCTTCGCGGTCGAGGAGGAACTGGACGACGCCGAGGCCCGGCTCCTGGAGCTGGGCGCCGGCAAGCCGGACGGCCAGCCCCGTGAGGAGAGATGGCGGGTCCTCACCGATCCGGCCGGACATCCCTTCTGCATCATCAGGAAATGACCGGAAGGACGTACGGGGTGATCGCGGCCGGCTCCCGGCCGTCAGGCCGTGCGTACCGCCATCAGCAGTCCGCTCGCCCACGCCAGGCGGACGCAGCGGAAGTCCTCGCGTCCGTCCAGCCCGGCCAGAAGGCCGTCGACGGACGCCTCGTGGCTCTCCGGCCAGCCGGGCTGGGGGACGAGGTCGTCGATCAGGTAGGTCCCGCCGGGAGCCACGAGGTCCAGGGACCGGTCGAGGTGGGTGAACTTGCCCGGCCACGTGTCCGCGAACACGAGGTCGAAGGGCGCGCCGTCGAAGTCCTCCAGCCAGCTGCCGCCGTCCCCGCAGACGAAGGTCACCCGCGGGTCGGCGCCGAGCTGCTCCCGGGCGATGGCCTGGACGGCGGGGTCGAGTTCGACGGTGGTCAGCCGGGAGGCGCGGTCCATGCCGCTGAGGAGCCAGGCGGCGCCTTCCCCGACTCCGGTGCCGAGTTCGAGGACCCGGCCCCCGGGCCGGGTGGCGGCGAGTGCCGCCAGGAGGCTGCCCGTGCGGTCCTCGCTGGACATGGTGAAGCCCGCTTCGCGCGCCCGGGAGCGCAGCGCGGGCAGGGCGGTCGGGAGACGGTTCGGCGTGTCGTCCATCCGTAGATGATGCGAGGGCCCTGTTCTTTCATCAAGATCGTGCCGACAGCCGGGGTAACTCGCGATAGTGTCGCGATATGTGGTGTGTGACACACTTGCAAGCAGGTGCTTGCAATAGTTAGCACGGCTGCGGCAGCATCGGGGCATGGGTTCGATACACGTCGGCAACCTCGGGGAGTTCCTGCGGGAGCAGCGGCGCAGTGCGCGGCTCAGTCTGCGGCAGCTCGCCGATGCCGCCGGGGTGTCGAATCCGTACCTCAGTCAGATCGAGCGCGGGCTGCGCAAGCCCAGCGCCGAGATCCTGCAGCAGCTCGCGAAGGCGCTGCGGATCTCCGCCGAGACGCTGTACGTGCAGGCGGGGATCCTCGACGAGCGCCGGGGTGACGGGGCCGACGGGATGGCGGTGCACACCGCAATACTCACCGATCCCGCGATCAGTGAACGGCAGAAGCAGGTGCTGCTGCAGATCTACGACTCCTTCCGCAAGGAGAACGCGCGCGACGACGCGGGCGCGGACGCGGAGGAGGGACCGACGAACGGGGATGCCCCGCGGCCGGGTGGCGGGCGGGGCGAGGGCGATGCGAAGCGCGCCAGCGACCAGAGGAGAACGCCATGACCATGACGGACGACGTACGCAAGACGCTCAAGGACCCGACGCCCCTGTACGCGGTCGCCGGCACCGCCGACCTGGCGCTGGAGAAGCTGCGTGAGGTGCCGGCGCTGGTGGAGCGGCTGCGGGCCGAGGCGCCCGAGCGGCTGTCCGCGGTGCGGGAGACCGACCCGCGTGAGGTGCAGGAGCGGATGTCGAAGCAGGCCAAGGAGGCGCAGGCGAAGGTCGCCGAGCGGTTGGGCGACCTGGACACCGACATCAAGAAGCTGCGCGAGACGGCCCAGGACCTCGCCCTGCAGGGCGTGGGGCGCGCCGCCGAGTACGCGGTGAAGGCCCGCGAGACCTACGACGAGCTGGCCGAGCGCGGTCGCGGGGCGGTCGCGGAGTGGCGCGGCGACACCGCCGACGCCGTCCAGGTGACCACCGAGATCATCCGGCCCGGCGAGGAGAAGACCGCCGCCGACGAGGGCGCGGCCGACGAGGCCGCCCGTCCTGCCGGGGGCAAGGCCGTCGACGACGAGCCCGCCGCTGCCGGGCCGGCCGCCGCGAAGAAGGCCCCGCCCCGCAAGCGCGCCCCCCGGACCAGCGCAAACGGCACCGCGAAGAAGTCCGCCGCCAAGAAGAACACCCCCAAGGCGGACTCCTGAGCTCCGCGCCCCGGGCACCCCTCGCGTGCCCGGGGCGTTATCCGGGTACGGTGTCTGCGCCGGACCCCTGAACACTGAGTCGGACTAATAGGCGGTGGACCGCGTGCTCATCTCTGGCTTCAACTCGTTGCTGGCCCTGCTCAGCCTGGCCCTGACGGTGTTCGCGGCCGTGGCACTGTTCTTCGCGGCGACGGCCCGTGAGGACGCTTACCGCGCCGCCGACAAGAACACCAAGCAGTTCTGGCTGATCATCCTCGGCGTCGGCTTCGCCGTGATGATCATCTTCCCGATCATGTCGTTCCTGCCGATCATCGCGCTGATCGCGACCATCGTCTTCATGGTGGACGTCCGGCCCGCGCTCAGGCAGGTCGGCGGCGGCCGGCGCAGCGGGGGGAGCAGCTCCGACGGGCCCTACGGTCCGTTCAACGGGCGCTGACCCGCCCCCGCGATCACGACCTCCGGTCCCCGGGTCCGCAAGGGCCCGGGGGCCGATCCAGTAGCAGCACCGCCACGTCGTCGGTCAGATCGCCACCGTTGAGCGCCCGCGCCTCGGTGACCGCGCCGTGCAGCAGGTCGTCGCCGGCGAGCCCCTGGTCCAGCAGCCTGCCCACCAGCGTGAGCATGCCGTCCTGGCCGAGCCGGCCGCGGCCCGGGCCCGTGCGGCCCTCGATGAGGCCGTCGGTGTAGAGCATCAGGCTCCAAGCGCCGCCCAGCTCCACCTGCTGGCGCGGCCAGCGGGCGCGCGGCAGCAGGCCGAGCGCCGGCCTCTACCTGGCGGGCGGGCGTCGGGGGAGACGTCGACGGTGCACATCGTGGCGAATATCTCGTCGTCGGCGCGCTCGTTCTCCAGCACCTGCTGCAGCGTGGCCAGCAGCTCGTCGCCGACCAGGCCCGCGAACGTCAGCGCCCGCCAGGCGATGCGCAGCTCCACGCCGAGTGCGGCCTCGTCCGGGCCGTGGCCGCAGACGTCGCCGATCATCGCGTGCACCGCGCCGTCCGGGGTACGCACCGCGTCGTAGAAGTCACCGCCGAGCAGCGCCCTGGTGGGGGTGGCGCCGGCGGCGGGCGGCGGCAGGCCGGGGCGGTAGCAGGCGGAGAAGCCGAGGCCGGAGCCGGCGAGCAGCGGCGTGGGCAGCAGCCCCCGCTCCAGCCGGGCGTTCTCCTGCGCCCGCAGCCGCGAGGCCGTCAGCCTGCTCTGCGTCAGGTCGGCCCGCTTGCGCTCGACCGCGTACCGGATGGCGCGGCCGAGCACCCGGCCGTCCAGCTCGCCGCGGAAGAGGTAGTCCTGCGCGCCGACGCGGACCGCCTCGGCGGCCAGCTCGACGTCGTCCTCGTCGGTGAGCGCCAGCACCGCGTGCAGCGGTGCCATGGCCAGCACCTCGCGCAGCGCCTCCAGCTCGTCGCCCTCCTCCGCGGGACCGGCGTCCTCCGCGGCGGCCGCCTCGCCCGCCACGCCGAGGTCCAGCAGGATGCAGTGCACGTCCGGGCCGAGCAGCCGCTCGGCCTCGGTGAGGTTGCGCGCCGTACGCACCCGGATCCGCTCCCCGTGGCGGCCGGCGCCCGCCTGCTCCAGCATCCGCGCGATGCCGGGCCCGCTGCCGGGCTCCGCCTCTATCAGCAGGAGCGTCAGCGACTCCGGGACCGCCCGCTCGCGCGCATGC
>NZ_JACBXC010000315.1 GCF_013870535.1 Streptomyces phytophilus
GACGACACGGCTACTCCCTTCACGGATCCCCCGGACGCCGGCCCATCCCCACGCACCACGGCCCACCCCGACGCCGCAGCCCCCGTACCCGATCCGCGTACCCCCGGCCCCGTACCCGGTCCACCCGCCCCCCGGCACCCGCCCTCCCCACTCGTCTGACCAGCCGACCCCGCCGACGACCCGGGTTCGTTGTCAGAGCAGGCGCCTACCCTTGGGCGGGTGTGAGGGGTTCTCCGGTGTTGTTCGGTGTTCTCCGGTGTCCGCCGGGTTTGTGTTTTGGTCTGGCCCGGCGTTCCTTCTTCACCCCCCGGCGTCCCGTGCCTCCTCCGCCCCGAACGCGCCCCCCATCGCCGCCACCACCGCCGCCTCCGCCGCCCGTTCCGGCAGGCGTGGGTCCGGCGTGGCCCGTAGCAGTACAAGTTGGTGGTACACCGGTGCCGTCGCCGCTACCAGCAGGGCCCGTGCGTCCGTGTCCCCCCGGACTTCGCCCCGTTTCGCGGCCCGCGACACCACGGCCTCGCACTGCGCGTACCTCTCCTCCCACAGTCGTGTCTGCGCCTCCGCCGCCTGCTCTGAGTGGTACGAGGCCGCCATCAGCGCAACAGCCAAGGATGGCCGTACGGTCAGCGACTCCTGGATCTCCTCGTTGAGCGCCGCCAGGTCGCCGCGCAGCGAACCGGTGTCCGGCGGGTGCCAGTCCATCTCCCCCGCGGCGTCGATGACGTCCGCGAGCAGGCCGCCCACGTCGCGCCAGCGGCGGTAGACCGTGGCCCGGTGTACTCCCGCCCTGGTCGCGACCCCCTCCATCGTGAGTCCCTCGTGGCCGTTCTCCGCGAGTTCTCCGCGCACCGCGTCGAGGACCTGGGCGCGTACCCGGGCGGTGCGGCCGCCCGGGCGGCGGTCCGGGCCGCCGCCCGGACTGCCGCCCGGGCGGCCGCTACCCGCTGCTGTGGCCTGCTGGTCTGTCATCGGTCGTCCGCAATTCGGTTGATCAACCTGCCGGGGCTCCGTCACCATCTTAACGCTACGGTTGTCGCACTAGTCGTGAACAGGAGCCCCCCTTCCCATGCCACCCCTCCCCGCCGGCCCAGCCGACCCCACCGTGCTCCACCCCATGCCCGACCACCCGCGCGTCGTCCTCCTCAAGCCCCTCCTGACCTCCCCGCTCATCGAAGCCGGCGACTTCTCCTACTACGACGATCCCGACGACCCCACCGCCTTCGAGACCCGCAACGTGCTCTACCACTACGGCCCCGAGCGCCTCGTCATCGGCAAGTACTGCGCTCTCGGCACCGGCACCCGGTTCCTCATGAACGGCGCCAACCACCGCATGGACGGCCCCTCCACGTTCCCCTTCCCCACCATGGGCGGCTCCTGGGCCGAGCACTTCGACCTCCTCACCGGTCTGCCGGGCCGCGGCGACACCGTCGTCGGCAACGACGTGTGGTTCGGGCACGGCGCCACGGTCATGCCCGGCGTGCGGATCGGCCGCGGCGCGATCGTCGCCGCCGGTGCCGTCGTCACCGGTGACGTGCCCGACTACGGCATCGTCGGCGGCAATCCGGCCCGTCTCATCCGTACGCGCTATGACGCCGCCGACGTCGCCCGGCTCCTCGCCGTGGCGTGGTGGGACTGGCCCGTCGGGCACCTCACCGGGCACGTCCGGACGATCATGTCCGGTACCGTCGCCGCACTGGAGGCCGTTGCCCCGTAAGCCGTTCAGGCCCCGTAGGCCCCGTAGGCCCCCTAAGCCCCGTAAGCCGCGCAGACCCCGCACCCTTCATCGCGTGCCACCCGGAAACGAGTGATCGTCCATGTCCCCTCGCCGCGCCCACATCGCCATGATCGGCATTCCCGTCGTCAGCCACGTCCTGCCCAGCCTCGCGGTCATCCGTGAACTCGTGGCCCGCGGGCACCGGGTCACCTACGCCAACGACCCCTTCATCGCCGGCCGCATCGAACCCACCGGCGCCGAACTGGTGCCCTGCACCTCCACGCTGCCCTTCGTCGACAACGACTGGCCCGCCGACCCCATCGCCGCCTCGGAGCTCTTCGTCGACGACGCCATCCAGGCCCTCCCGCAGTTGCACGCCGCCTACGACGACGACCCTGCCGACCTGTACCTCTACGACATCGGCGCCTATGCCGCGCGCGCCCTCGCCGAGGCGCAGGGCCGGCCCCTCCTCCAGCTGTCCCCGACGTTCGTCGCCTGGGACGGCTACGAGGAGGAAGTCGCCACGCACCTGCGGAAGTTGCCCGGCGCCGACGCGTACCAGGCGAAGTTCGCGCGCTGGCTCGCCGAGTGCGGGGCGACGACCAAGGACGTCGACGCCTTCTCGGGGCCGCCCGGCCGGTCCCTCGCCCTCATCCCGCGGGCGATGCAGCCGAACGCCGACCGCGTCGACACCGGCACGGTGACCTTCGTCGGCCCGTGCTTCGACGCCGCCCCGGACGGCTGGACCCGCCCGCCCGGTGCCGAGCGGGTGCTGCTCGTCTCGCTCGGCTCCGCGTACACCCGCCAACCGGAGTTCTACCGGCAGTGCATCGCCGCCTTCGGCGACCTGCCCGGCTGGCACGTCGTCCTCGGGGTCGGCAAGCACACCGACCCCGGCGAACTCGGCACCGTCCCGCCGAACGTCGAGGTGCACTCCTGGGTCCCGCAGCGCGCCGTCCTGGAGCAGGCCGACGCCTTCGTCACCCACGCCGGGATGGGCGGCTGCGGCGAAGGGCTCCTCGCGGGCGTCCCCATGATCGCCGTGCCGCAGGGCGCCGAGCAGTTCATGAACGCGGACCGGCTCGTGGAACTGGGCATCGCCCGCCGGGTGGACACCGCCGACGCCACCGCCGAGACCCTGCGCGCGGCGCTGGACGCCCTGATGGCGGATCCGGAACGGGCCGACACGTCCCGGCGGTTGCAGGCCGACGCCCGCACCGAGGGCGGTACGCCCCGCGCCGCCGACCTCATTGAGGCCCTCCTGCCCTGAGACCTGGACCTGGACCCGGACCGGAGGGGAGGTTCCTCCCTTCGGGCCGGCGGTGCCGCCCCGCCCTGCGGCGCGGACTCCGCCGCCGAGTCCGCGCCGCCCCTCAGAAGGCGTCCACCGGCTCGTACGTCCCCCACACCCCCTTCAGGGCCCCGCACACCTCGCCCACCGTCGCCCGCGCCGCCAGCGCGGTCTTCATCGGATACAGCACGTTCGCCGTCCCCTCCGCCGCCGTCCGCAGCTCCGCCAGCGCCGCCTCCACCGCGCCCCCGTCCCGTGCCGCCCGCAGCCGGGCGAGCCGTTCCACCTGCCGCGTCTCGATCGCCGGGTCGACGCGCAGCGGCTCGTACGGCTCCTCCTCGGCCAGTTGGTAGCGGTTGACGCCCACCACGATGCGTTCGCCGGACTCCGTCTCCTGCGCGATCCGGTACGCGTTCCGTTCGATCTCGCCCTTCTGGAAGCCGTTCTCGATCGCGCTGACCGCGCCGCCCTGGTCCTCGACCCGCTGCATCAGCTCCACCGCCGCCCCCTCCAGGTCGTCGGTCATCGTCTCCACCACGTACGACCCGGCGAACGGGTCGACGGTCGCGGTCACGTCCGTCTCGTACGCCAGCACCTGCTGGGTCCGCAGCGCGAGCCGCGCCGACTTGTCGGTGGGCAGCGCGATGGCCTCGTCGAAGGAGTTGGTGTGCAGCGACTGCGTGCCGCCGAGGACCGCCGCCAGCGCCTGGACCGTGACGCGGGCGAGGTTGACCTCGGGCTGCTGGGCGGTGAGCTGGACGCCGGCGGTCTGGGTGTGGAAGCGCAGCATCAGCGACCTGGGGTCGCGCGCGCCGAACTCCTCGCGCATCACCCGGGCCCAGATGCGGCGCGCGGCGCGGAACTTGGCCACCTCCTCCAGCACCGTCGTGCGGGAGACGAAGAAGAACGACAGCCTGGGCGCGAAGTCGTCCACGTCCATCCCGGCCGCGACCGCGGTACGCACGTACGCGACGCCGTCCGCGAGCGTGAACGCGACCTCCTGCGCGGGCGAGGCGCCCGCCTCCGCCATGTGGTACCCGGAGATGGAGATGGTGTTCCACTTCGGCATCTCGGCGCGGCAGTACCGGAAGATGTCGGCGGTCAGCCGCAGCGACGGCTGCGGCGGGAAGATGTACGTCCCGCGCGCGATGTACTCCTTCAGCACGTCGTTCTGGACCGTGCCGGTGAGCTGCGCCGCCGGCACGCCCTGCTCCTCGGCGACGAGCTGGTAGAGCAGGAGCAGCAGCGCCGCCGGGGCGTTGATCGTCATCGACGTGGACACCCGGTCCAGCGGGATGCCGTCGAGGAGCACCCGCATGTCGTCGACCGAGTCGACGGCGACGCCGACCTTGCCGACCTCGCCGCGCGCGAGGACCGCGTCGGAGTCGTGGCCCATCTGCGTCGGCAGGTCGAAGGCGACGGACAGGCCCGTGGTGCCGTGGGCGATGAGGTCGCGGTAGCGCGCGTTGGACTCGGCGGCGGTGCCGAAGCCCGCGTACTGGCGCATCGTCCACGGCCGGCCGGTGTACATCGTCGGGTAGACGCCGCGGGTGTACGGGTACGCCCCGGGCTCCCCGAGCCGCACCTCGGGTCGCCAGCCGGCCAGGGCCTCCGGCCCGTACACCGGCTCGATGGGCAGGCCGGACTCCGAGTGGCGCGCCATGTGATCCCTGCCCTTCCCCGGTCTTCCCGGGCCTTCCCCGGTCTTCCCCGGTCTTCCCCGGCTGCGCGGAACTGCCGCCCAGCGTCTGCACGGACTGTAGCCACGAGCGTACGCTCCGCCGCTGACAACGGGCCGGGACCGGCCGCGCGCCGCCTACCCGGCTCGCCCGTACCCCCACAGCTCCGCCAGCTCCGCGAGCCGCCCGGTCAGCCCGGCGCCGTGGTCGCCGGTGCGCGCGGGCTGGATGCGGCCCGACTTGATGGTGCTGCTCCAGTCGCCCATGTGCGGCCGGAAGGCGCCGTGGTCGTGCGCGCCGTAGTCGAGCATCCCGGGGGTCCACTCCACGCCGAGGAACTCGCAGACGCCGCGGGTGGTCCCGGAGGGCTCGGCGGTCAGGTCCTCGTAGCGCAGTACGTGCCCCGCCGCGCCCAGCCCCGTGCGGGCGGCCTCCAGGGCCTCGCCGTAGGCGAGGACCTCGGCGCGGACGGCGTCGGGGTCCGGGTCGCTGCGGCGGTTGACGAGGGAGGAGGCGACGGCGCCGGGGTGGCGCAGCAGGACGAGGAAGCGGGCGTCGGGCCAGCAGTCGGCGAGGCGGTCGCGGATGAGGGCGTTGGCGGGGGTCTTGTCGACGATGACCCGCTTGCCGCTGCGCTCCAGCTCCTTGTGCAGCACGCGGTCCCACAGCAGGTGTTCCAGCTCGCGGCGGTCCAGTTCCAGGCCCTCCATGGCCTTGGCGCTGTACGGGCGGGTGAGTTCGACGCGCAGTGTGCGCAGGTGCATCTCGTGCGGGGCGCGGATCTCGGGGTGGCTGTTGAGGAGTACGCGCAGCAGGGTGGAGCCGGAGCGTACGGAGGACAGCACGAACACCGGCGCCGGGACGAGGCGCGGGGCGCGGGGGGC
>NZ_JACBXC010000316.1 GCF_013870535.1 Streptomyces phytophilus
GCTCGCAGGGCGACTGGCAGCTCACCGTCGACGGCCAGCCGTACACCGTCAAGGGCCTGACCTGGGGCCCGCCCGTCGCCGAGGCCGCCGACTACATGCCCGACGTCGCGTCCCTGGGCGCCAACACGGTACGTACCTGGGGCACCGACGCCACCACCCGCCCGCTGCTCGACGCCGCCGCCGCCAACGGCGTCAAGGTCATCGCCGGCTTCTGGCTCCAGCCCGGCGGCGGCCCGGGCAGCGGCGGCTGCGTCGACTACGTCACGGACACCGCGTACAAGAACGACATGCTCGCCGAGTTCCCCCGCTGGGTCGAGGAGTACAAGGACCACTCCGGGGTGCTGATGTGGAACGTCGGCAACGAGTCGGTCCTCGGGCTGCAGAACTGCTACGAGGGCGCGGAGCTGGAGCGCCAGCGCGACGCGTACACCGGCTTCGTCGACGACGTCGCGGAGAAGATCCACGAGGTGGACCCGAACCACCCCGTGACCTCGACCGACGCCTGGGTCGGCGCCTGGCCGTACTACAAGAAGAACGCCCCCGACCTCGACCTGTACGCCGTCAACTCGTACGCGGCCGTCTGCGACGTGCGCGCCGCCTGGGAGGCCGGCGGCTACGACAAGCCGTACATCGTCACCGAAGGCGGCCCGCCCGGCGAGTGGGAGGTCGAGGACGACGCCAACGGCGTGCCCGAGGAGCCGTCGGACGTCGCGAAGGCCGAGGGCTACGGCCGCGCGTGGGACTGCGTCACCGGCCACCAGGGCGTCTCGCTCGGCGCCACCCTCTTCCACTACGGCACCGAGAACGACTTCGGCGGCGTGTGGTTCAACCTCACCCCGGACAAGCAGCGGCGGCTGTCGTACTACGCGGTCAAGGAGGCGTACGGCGGCGACACGGGCGGCGACAACACCCCGCCGGTGATCTCCGGCCTGGCCGCGGAGAACCCGGGCGCGGTGCCGGCGGGGCGGGAGTTCACGCTCTCCGCGGACGTCGCGGACCCGGACGGCGACCAGCTCACGTACGAGGTCCTCGTCAACAGCAACTACGTCGACCAGGACAAGGCGCTGCGGCCGGCGCAGTTCCGGCAGACGGGCGACGGGACGTTCGCGGTGACGGCGCCCGACAAGCTCGGCGTGTGGAAGGTGTACCTGCGCGCGGCGGACGGCAAGGGCAACGTGGGCATCGAGACGCTGTCGGCGAAGGTCGTCCCGCCGCCGGTCGACGGCACCAACGTCGCCCAGGGCAAGCCGTCCACGGCGTCCACCGAGCAGACCGACGCCTACGGC
The DNA here is from genome assembly GCF_013870535.1 of Streptomyces phytophilus. GTDB lineage: Bacteria > Actinomycetota > Actinomycetes > Streptomycetales > Streptomycetaceae > Streptomyces > Streptomyces phytophilus. The sequence goes on from NZ_JACBXC010000316.1 coordinate 1,287, forward strand.
GGCTGCCCCTGCGAGGCGGGCGACGCCACGGACGGGAGCTACGACACGCGCTGGGCCAGCTCGTGGACCGACCCGCAGTGGCTGAGCGTGGACCTCGGCGAGCGGACGGCGTTCGACCACGTCCAGCTCGCGTGGGAGGGCGCCTTCGCCAGGTCGTACGCGATCCAGGTCTCGGACGACGGGCAGAACTGGCAGACGGTGTACGAGACCGCCGAGGGCAACGGCGGGATCGACAGCCTGGAGGTCTCCGGAACCGGCCGCTACGTGCGGATGAACGGCACCGCGCGGGGCACCGGATACGGGTACTCGCTCTACGAGTTCGGCGTGTACAGCTGACCGAACAACCGTCGGAGAGCGGTTTCCGGCGCGTGCTATAAAGGCGCGTATGGGCAGACCGCCGACGCTGGAGGACGTGGCCCGGGTCGCCGGAGTGTCCCGGGCCACGGTCTCGCGCGTGATCAACGGCACCCGGAACGTCGACCCCGCGATCCAGGAGACCGTACGCGCGGCCGTCCGCACCACGGGCTACGCGCCCAACAGCGCGGCCCGCTCCCTCGTCACCCGGCGCACGGGCGCGGTCGGCCTGGTGATCTCCGGCGCCGGCGAGGGCGGCGACGAGGCCGCGTACCGGCGCTACGTCTTCTCCGACCCCTTCTTCGGCCGCGTCGTCGACGGCGTGATGGGCGCGCTGCGCCCGCGCGGCATGCACCCGATGCTGATGCTCGCCGAGACGGCGGACGCCCGCGAACAGGTCGTCGCCCACCTCCGCCAGGGCATCGCGGACGGCGCGCTGCTGGTCTCCACCCACGGCGAGGACCCGCTGCCGGGGATGCTCACCGCCGCGGGGGTGGCGACGGTGCTGTTCGCCCGCCCGGCCCGCCCCGTCCCCGCCGGCTACGTCGACCTGGCCCACCGCGACGGCGCCCGCCTGGCCGCCGAACACCTGCTGGCCCGCGGCTGCCGCCGCCCGGTGACGATATGCGGCCCCCTGGACGTACTCGCGGGCCAGGAGCGCCTGGACGGCTTCAACCAGGCGATGGCCCGCCGCGGCCACGCGTACGTACCCTGCGCGGAGGGCAACTTCACGGCGGCCGCCGGCGAGCAGTCCATGACCAGGCTGCTGCGCGAACACCCCGACCTGGACGGCGTCTTCGCGGCGAACGACCTGATGGCACGGGCGGCGGTGCAGGTCCTGCGGGAGCAGGGCCGGCGGGTGCCGCAGGACGTGGCGGTGGTCGGCTTCGACGACAGCAGCGCGGCGACGGCGACGCGGCCGGAGCTGACGACGGTGCGGCAGCCTGTGGAGGAGATGGCGGGCGAGATGGTACGGCTGCTGCTGACGGCACTGGAGTCGCCGGAGGCACCGCCGGAGTCGGTGATCTTCGAACCGGAGCTGGTGGTACGGGAGTCGGCGTAGCGGATCCGCGGGAGCCGGCCACGTAGGAGGACAATGCCTTTCGCGTTCGGAATCTTCGACGTCCTCACGTACGCGATACCGGGAGCGCTCCAGCTCTCCCTGGGCGCCTCGGCATCGCGGACGTCCCGGACCTGACCGCGGGCCCGGCGGGGCTGGTGGTCATCGGCGCGGTGGGGGCGAGAGCCCGGGTACCGGAGGCCCGGGAGCGACCGTTCACGAGCGCGGACCTCCCCCTGCTCCTGGCGGCGGAACAGCACGACAGGGAGACGGCGGGGGAGGTACTGCGGCTGCGGGGCCTGACGCTGATGCGGTACGCACCCAGAGGGTACGAACTCGCGGTAACCCACCCCCAAAACCACCCCAAATCACCCACCAGACCAGACTTTCGCCCACCCACCCCCACCCAGCCAACCCACCCCGGGCCGCTCGGCGATCGGAGTTGATGCGACTCCGGCGATCCGGCCCCCGGCGCTGGGGCGCGTCGCCGATCGGGGCGGCCCCAACTGCCGGTGGTCCGCCCCCGTCCGCACGGCACCGCCTCCGTAGATACGACACCGACCCAACCCCACGCCTGACCGGCCGACCGCGCCGGTGACCCGGGTTCGTTGTCAGAGCAGGCGCCTACCCTTGGGCGGGTGTGAGGGGCTGGAGTGCAGGGGTTGGGTGAACCGGCCCCCGCAGGCCGCCTCCGCCCCACACCGACCGCACACCACCCCCACCGCACCCCGCACCCATCCCCACCCCCACTTCGGAAATTGCATTACTCTGCAATTTCCTACATCATGTAGTCGTCGTCGCGATCACTTGGAGTCAGTTCACGTGCAGGTCCCGCTCTACCAAGCCAAAGCCGACCTGTTCCGCATGCTCGGCCACCCCGTCCGCATCCGCGTCCTCGAACTCCTCCAAGACGGCCCCATGGCCGTCCGCGACCTCCTCACCCAAGTCGGCGGCATAGAAGCCCCCGCCCTCTCCCAGCAACTCGCCGTGCTCCGCCGCTCCGGCATCGTCACCGCCACCCGCGAAGGCTCCACCGTTGTGTACGCCCTCGCCGGTGGCGACGTCGCCGAGTTGATGCGTGCCGCCCGGCGCATCCTCACCGAGATGCTCGCCGGGCAGAACGAGCTTCTCGCCGAGTTGCGGGAAGCGGAGGCCGAGGCGCGGTGAGCACACTTCTGGCCCGGGCCTGGGGCCCGGTTCGTGCGTTGCTGCCTGCGCGTGCCGAGTTCGCGGCGATGAGGCGTGATCCGCGGCGTGATCTGCTCGCCGGGCTGACGGTGGCGATCGTCGCGCTGCCCCTCGCGCTCGGGTTCGGGGTCTCCTCCGGGCTCGGCGCGGAGGCCGGGCTGGCCACCGCCGTCGTGGCGGGGGCCGTGGCCGCGTTCTTCGGGGGGTCGAACCTTCAGGTCTCCGGGCCGACCGGGGCCATGACCGTCGTCCTCGTGCCGATCGTCGCGGAGTACGGGCCCGGCGGGGTGCTGGCCGTCGGGCTGATCGCGGGGGTCATGCTGGTGGGGCTCGCGGTGGCGCGTGCGGGGCGGTACATGCAGTACGTACCGGCGCCCGTCGTCGAGGGCTTCACCCTCGGCATCGCGTGCGTGATCGCCCTCCAGCAGATGCCCAACGCCCTCGGCGTCGAGAAGCCGGAAGGCGAGCGCGTCCTCACCGTGACCTGGCGGGCGCTGGAGGAGTTCGCCGCCGCCCCCGACTGGACCGCCGCCTCCCTCACCGCGGGCGTCGTCGCGGTCATGCTCGCCGGGGCCCGCTGGCGGCCCGCGATCCCGTTCTCCATCGTCGCCGTCGTCGCCGCCACCCTCGCGGCGCAGGTGTTCGGCCTCACCGGCGCGAAGCCCATCGGCGAGCTGCCCGCCGGCCTCCCGGCCCCGTCCCTCTCCTTCCTCGAACCGGGCGACCTCGGCAGCCTCCTCGCGCCCGCCGTCGCCGTCGCCGCCCTGGCCGCGCTGGAGTCGCTGCTGTCCGCGCAGGTCGCGGACGGCATGACGGCCGGCCGGAAGCAGGGCCCCGACGGCACCGCCACGCCCGCGGCTCAGAAGCACGACCCGGACAAGGAACTCTTCGGGCAGGGGCTGGCCAACATCGCCGCGCCCCTCTTCGGCGGCGTACCCGCGACCGGTGCCATCGCCCGTACCGCCGTCAACGTCCGCACCGGTGCCCGCTCCCGGCTCGCCTCCCTCACCCACGCCGCGATCCTCGCCGTGATCGTCTTCGCCGCCGCGCCGCTGGTGTCGAAGATCCCCCTCGCCGCCCTCGCCGGGGTGCTGCTCGCCACCGCCGTACGCATGGTGGAGGTCGCCTCGCTGCGCGCCATGGCCCGCGCCACGCGCTCCGACGCCGCCGTGCTGGTGCTCACGGCCGGCGCCACCCTCGCCCTCGACCTCGTCTACGCGGTGATCATCGGCCTGCTCGTCGCCGGCGCCCTCGCGCTGCGCGCGGTGGCCCGGCACGCGCGGCTCGACCAGGTCTCCTTCCGCGCCCACCTGCCCGGCGACCACACCGACGAGGAGCACTCGCTGCTCGCCGAACACATCGTCAAGTACCGCCTCGAAGGGCCCCTGTTCTTCGCCGGCGCGCACCGCTTCCTGCTGGAGCTGACCGACATCGCGGACGTTCGCGTCGTCATCCTGCGGATGTCCCGGGTCTCGACGATCGACGCCACGGGCGCGCTGGTCCTCAAGGACGCGGTGGAGAAGCTCGACCGCCGCGGCATCGTCGTCATGACCTCCGGCATTCGCGCCGAGCACCGCCAGGCCCTCGACTCCGTCGGCGCGCTCGACCTGCTACGGGCCGAGGGCCGCGAGTACGC
>NZ_JACBXC010000317.1 GCF_013870535.1 Streptomyces phytophilus
CGACGGGACCGAAGGCCGCGCGGGGGCGGTGGGTGACCGGCGTGCCGCCGAGGAGCTTTTCCGGCGGCGCCCGCGGCACCGTAGACCGGTGGGAGATCAGCGGGAGACCGGTGACCGGCCGGGCAGGCGCCTCACGGTGCGGTCCGGCGGATTCCCGGCGTCGTGGTGACCGGCAGGGCGGTGCCCCGCATCCGCCGGCCCCTCAGGCGGGCGGCCGGGTGCGCAGGCCGTCCAGGGCCAGGCCCAGGAGCCGGTCCGCGATCTCCGTGTCCTCCGGGTGCTTCGCCGTCGCCTTCTCCGCCGCGTACGCGATGGCGCTCGTCAGCCGCAGGAGGTCGTCGGGGGAGACGTCCGCGCGCAGTTCGCCGGACTCGCGCGCGCGGCCGGTCAGCAGCTCGACGGTCTCCCGCAGCTGGGTCTTGCAGTTGACCATCAGGCCCTCGTCCATGAGCGTCGCGGCGACTCCCCGGATCGTCGAGGACAGGTCCACGTACCGCCGCATCCACGCCGTCAGCGCGCCCATCGGCGTCCTGCCGGGCTCCGCCGCCAGCGTCCGCGCGGTCTCGGCCAGCTCGTCGACCCGGGTCTGGAACACCTCGCCCATGAGCGCGAAGCGGTCCGGGAAGTGCCGGTACAGCGTGCCGATGCCGACGCCCGCGCGGCGCGCGATCTCCTCCAGCGAGGCGTCCGCGCCGCGCTCGCCGAAGGCCGTCGCGGCCTCGTTGAGCAGGCGTTCGTAGTTGCGGCGCGCGTCCGCGCGCATCGGCCGGCCCTGCACCGTCCCCATGGGCACCACCCTTCGTCGTCTCCGCGCTGCAGCCCAGAATGCCATTGCAGAAACGGAGGCAGCCTCCGTATAGTGAAGCGGAGCTACCCTCCACTTCATTCTCTGCCGGAAGGCACCTCTGTGTCCACATCCCTGCGCACGCCCACGGACCACGGCATCCGCGGTCAGGGCCGCACGGCCCGCGGCGCCCGCCCGGGGCTCGCGCTCACCGCGATCGTCGCCACCCAGCTGATGTTTCTGGTCGACGCCACGGTGGTGAACGTCGCACTGCCCGACATCGCGCTCGACCTGCACTTCTCCCCGACCCGGATGTCCTGGATCCTCAACCTCTACACCCTCGCCTTCGGCGGCCTGCTGCTCCTCGGCAGCCGCATAGGCGACCGCATCGGCCGCCGCCGCGCGCTCGTCACCGGCGTGCTCGCCTTCACCGGCGCCTCCCTCCTCGCGGGCATCGCGCCCAGCGGCGGCTGGCTGCTCATCGCCCGTACCGTGCAGGGCATCGCCGCCGCCCTCGCCGCCCCCAGCACCCTCGCCCTGATCGCCACCACCTTCCCCGAAGGCCGCCGGCGCGCCCGCGCGCTCGCCGTCTTCGCCTCCATCAGCGGCGCCGGCTCGGCGCTCGGCCTGGTCCTCGGCGGGGCGCTCACCGACCTCGTGTCCTGGCACTGGGTCTTCCTGATCAACCTGCCCGTCGGCCTCGCCATCGCCTGGCTCGCACCCCGCCACCTCGACGAGACCCCGCGCCAGCGCGGCCCGTTCGACGCCCTCGGCGCGCTCCTCGCCACCCTGGGCATGACCTCGCTCGTCTACGCCTTCATCCGCACCGCCGAGCGGGGCTGGGGCGACGGGCTCGCCCTCGGCGCCTTCGCCGCCGCCGCGGCGCTGCTCGGCAGCTTCCTCGCCGTCGAACTCCGCGTCCGCCGGCCTCTGGTGGTGCTGCGGCTCTTCGCCGACCGCAACCGGTCGGTCTCGTACGCCACGATGCTGATGATCCCCGCCGGGATGTTCGGCGTCTTCTACTTCACCACGCAGTACCTGCAGCGCCACCTCGAATACAGCCCGTTCCGCGCGGGCCTGGCGTTCCTGGCGCTCGCCGTGCCGCTCTTCGCCGCCTCCCGCTTCGCGCCGCGCGCGCAGGCCAGGTTCGGGCCGAAGCGCACCGCGCTGGCCGGGCTGACGCTCAACACCACCGGCACCCTGTGGCTCACCCGCCTCGACGCCTCCGCCGGCTACGCCGACGGGCTGCTGGGCCCGCTGGTGCTCATGGGCGTCGGGGTCGGGCTGACCATGATGCAGCTGACCACCCTCATCCTCAGCGGCGTCGAGCCCGAGGACGCGGGGTCGGCCTCCGGGCTGCTGCAGACGATGCAGTACGTCGGCGGGAGCCTCGGCCTGTCCGTGCTGGTCTCCGTCTTCGACGTGGGCCTGAGGCACTCCTCGGGGCACACGTTCTTCGACGGTACGGGCGCCGCGTTCACCGCCGCGGCGGCGTTCTCCGCGCTCGCGCTGCTGCTGATGGCGGGGGCCCGGAACGTACCGCGCAAGTCCTGAAGCCGCGGCAGGGGCGGGCCCACCGGGCCCGCCCCTGCTTCGCCTCAGACCATCCCGGTCAGTCTCAGTCCGCGTCGTTCCGCGTCGTTCCGCGCCGGTCCGGGGTCTGCGGTCTGCGTCAGTCCTTGATCTCGCAGATGACCGCGCCGGACGTGACCGTCGTGCCCATCTTCGCCGCGAGGTCCTTGACCGTGCCGGCGCGGTGGGCGTTGATGGGCTGCTCCATCTTCATCGCCTCCAGCACGATCACCAGGTCGCCCTCCGCGACCTGCTGGCCCTCCTCGACCGCCACCTTCACGATCGTGCCCTGCATCGGCGAGGCCAGCGCGTCGCCCGAGACCGCCGAGCCGGACTTCTTCGCCGCCCGCCGCTTCGGCTTCGCCCGCCCGGCCGCCGCCGAGGCGACCGCGCCGAGCGACGACGGGAGCGACACCTCCAGGCGCTTTCCGCCGACCTCGACGACCAGCGTCTCGCGGCTCTCCTCCGCCGCGTCGCCGTCCGCGCCGCCCGCGAACGGGGGGATGCCGCCGGCGAACTCCGTCTCGATCCACCGGGTGTGCACGCCGAACGGCTCGACCGCCGAGGCCGGCGCGAACGCCGGGTCCCGCACCACCGCGCGGTGGAACGGCAGCGCCGTCGCCATCCCGGAGACCGTGAACTCGCCCAGCGCGCGCGCCGCGCGCTGCAGCGCCTGCTGCCGCGTGGCGCCCGTGACGATCAGCTTGGCCAGCAGCGAGTCCCACGCCGGGCCGATCACGCTGCCCGACTCCACCCCCGCGTCCAGCCGCACGCCGGGCCCGGCCGGCGGCTCGAAGGCCGTCACCGTGCCGGGCGCGGGCAGGAAGTTGCGCCCCGGGTCCTCGCCGTTGATACGGAACTCGAAGGAGTGACCCCGCACCGGCGGGTCGTCGTACCCCAGTTCCTCGCCGTCGGCGATACGGAACATCTCCCGCACCAGGTCGATGCCCGTGACCTCCTCGGTCACCGGGTGCTCCACCTGGAGGCGGGTGTTGACCTCCAGGAAGGAGATCGTGCCGTCCTGGCCGACGAGGAACTCGCAGGTGCCCGCGCCCTCGTAGTGCGCCTCCTTCAGGATGGCCTTCGACGCGCGGTACAGCTCGGCGTTCTGCTCCGGGGACAGGAACGGCGCCGGCGCCTCCTCCACCAGCTTCTGGTGGCGGCGCTGCAGCGAGCAGTCCCGGGTGGAGACCACGACCACGTTCCCGTGCTTGTCCGCGAGGCACTGCGTCTCCACGTGCCGCGGGCGGTCGAGATAGCGCTCGACGAAGCACTCGCCGCGGCCGAACGCGGCGATGGCCTCGCGCACCGCCGACTCGTAAAGCTCGGGGACCTCTTCGAGCGTACGGGCCACCTTCAGGCCGCGACCGCCGCCGCCGAAGGCGGCCTTGATGGCGATCGGCAGCCCGTGCTCCTCGGCGAACGCCGTGACCTCCGCGGCGCCCCCGACCGGGTCTTTGGTGCCGGCCACCAGCGGTGCGCCGGCGCGCTGGGCGATGTGCCGGGCGGACACCTTGTCGCCGAGGTCGCGGATCGCCTGCGGCGGCGGGCCGATCCACGTCAGGCCGGCGTCGAGGACGGCCTGGGCGAACTCGGCGTTCTCCGACAGGAATCCGTACCCCGGGTGGACGGCGTCCGCGCCCGAGTCCTGGGCGGCCCGGAGCACCTTGCCGATGTCGAGGTAGCTCGTGGCCGGAGTGTCACCGCCGAGCGCGAAGGCCTCGTCGGCCACGCGGACGTGGAGTGCGTCCCGGTCGGGCGCGGCGTAGACGGCCACGCTCGCGATTCCGGCGTCCCGGCAGGCGCGGGCTACCCGGACGGCGATTTCGCCACGGTTGGCGATGAGCACCTTGCGCACGTTGGCTCCCTTCTCGGAACACCGAGATTTTAGGTAATGGCGACACCTCTGCGCTGCGGGAACCCGGAGGTGAGTTTTCCCACACAGAGAGTGATCCGCGCCGCCGCACTCGGGCGCGTAGCCCTGAGTTCCCAAGGTACGCCGCTTCCGCGGCCGTGCGCGCGAAACCGCCGTGTGGCCAAGGTCTCGCGACCGTTGAGGAGATGGACGGCACAACTTTTTGTGGGAACCATACGAAGGCGAGACGGAATCTTTTCGGGTCGCCCGTCCGGCCGGAGCCGTGACGCCCGCCCCGACGCCCGCCCCGCGTGTGCCCGTCGGGTGTCCGGCCGGTGTCCATCGTGCGCGGACCCTTGCCGCCTCCGACTACCCATCAGTAGCGTAAGTGGGCCGAACGGACCTGGTTCAGGGGGTGCCGCCATGCGCAGAGCCGTCGCGGCGGTGGCCGGTGCCGCGCTGCTCGTCGAAGCGGTCGGGCTGGCCGTCGTGCACTTCGTCCTGGGCTCGGTCGTCGACCGCCAGGAGATGTCCCTCGCCGGCCTCGACTCCGGCGTCATGTCCGGCTCCACGCGCGCGGCGGGCGTGGCCGTCGGGCTCTACCTGCTGTGCTGCGGCGCGGTCTCGCTGCTCATCGCGGTACGGGACCGGGCCCCCGGGCGCGCCGGGCGGATCCTGCTGGTGAGCTGCGCGGTGCTGCACGCGGTGCTGGCGGCGGTGGCCGTCGGGCTGGTGGGCTGGGCGGCGTTCGCGGGGCTGATGGTGCTCTTCGGGCTCATCGTGCTGGTGTTGACCGGTGAGGACGCCCCCTCACGGCAGCCCGACGGGGGCGCGGAACCTGCACCGGCGGCCTGAGCACCTCCCCGCCTGCTGCCCGCTGCACCGGCCGCGTACGGGCCAGGGGAGCAGCACCGCCTGCGGGTCGGAGGGCCGGGCGGCTACGCCCACAGGTCGGTGATCTGCACCCCCAACTCCGCGAGCAGCCGGCGCAGCAGCGGCAGCGAGATCCCCACGACATTGCCGTGGTCGCCGTCGATGCCGTCGATGAACGCCGACGAGCGGCCGTCGATGGTGAACGCCCCGGCCACGTACAGCGGTTCGCCGGTGGCCACGTACGCGGCGATCTCGGCGTCGCTCGGCTCGCCGAACCGCACCACCGTCCCTGCCGTCGCACTCGCCCGCCTGCCCGACGCCGTGTCGATCACGCAGTGCCCCGTCTGCAGCACCCCCGAGCGGCCCCGCATCGCCTTCCACCGCGCCGTCGCGTCCTCGGCGTCCACGGGCTTGCCCAGCGCCGCGCCG
>NZ_JACBXC010000318.1 GCF_013870535.1 Streptomyces phytophilus
TACCCCTCGGCCCTCGCCGGCCCGGCGCCGGCACCCGTTCCACTCACGACCTACTCCTCGCCTTCACCGTCCGCAGCGGGGCCGTCGGCCCCGGCGTCCGTGCTCCCGGCCTCGTCCGCGGCGACGGCGGCGACGGCGGCCTCCTCGACCTCCTCCGCCTCCCGGCCGGCTTCTGCGTTCCGCGCGATGCCGACGACGGCGTCCCGCTTCCCCAGGTTGATCAGCTGGACGCCCATGGTGTCACGGCCCGTCTCCCTGACCTCGTCGACCCGCGTACGGATCACGCCGCCGCCGAGCGTGATGGCGAGGATCTCGTCCGACTCCTCCACCACCAGCGCGCCCACCAGCGAACCCCGGTCCTCCACCAGCTTCGCCGCCTTGATGCCGAGTCCGCCACGTCCCTGAACGCGATAGTCGTCCACGTTCGTACGCTTCGCGTACCCGCCGTCGGTGGCGGTGAACACGAACGTACCGGGCCGCACGACATTCATCGAGAGGAGTTCGTCACCCTCGCGGAAGCTCATGCCCTTCACACCGGAGGTCGCGCGGCCCATCGGGCGCAGCGCCTCGTCCGTTGCGGTGAACCGGATCGATTGGGCCTTCCTGCTGACGAGCAGCAGGTCGTCCTCGGACGAGACCAGCTCGGCGCCGATCACCTCGTCCGGCGAGCCGTCGGGCATCTCGCGCAGGTTGACGGCGATCACGCCGCCCTGGCGGGGCGAGTCGTAGTCCTTCAGGACCGTCTTCTTCACCAGCCCGGCCTTGGTGGCGAGCACCAGGTACGGCGCGGCCGCGTAGTCCCGGATCGCCAGGATCTCCGCGATGTGCTCGTCCGGCTGGAACGCCAGCAGGTTCGCGACGTGCTGCCCCTTGGCGTCGCGGCCGGCGTCCGGCAGCTCGTACGCCTTGGCGCGGTACACCCGGCCCTTGTTCGTGAAGAACAGCAGCCAGTGGTGGGTGGTGGAGACGAAGAAGTGGTCGACGATGTCGTCCTCGCGCAGCCGCGTCCCGCGTACGCCCTTGCCGCCGCGCTTCTGCGCGCGGTAGTCGGTGCTCTTCGTCCGCTTCACATAGCCGCCGCGGGTGATCGTGACGACGATGTCCTCCTCGGCGATCAGGTCCTCGATGGACACGTCGCCGTCGAAGGGCACCAGCTGCGTGCGCCGGTCGTCGCCGAACTTCGAGACGATCGCCGCCAGCTCCTCGCTGATGATCAGCCGCTGCCGCTCGGGGGAGGCGAGGATCCCGTTGTAGTCGTCGATCTTCGCCTGCAGCTCGTCGTGCTCCGCGGTGATCTTCTGCCGCTCCAGGGCGGCCAGCCGGCGCAGCTGCATCTCCAGGATCGCGTTCGCCTGGATCTCGTCGATCTCCAGCAGGTCCCTCAGGCCCGTACGCGCCACGTCCACCGTCTGCGAGGCCCGGATCAGCGCGATGACCTCGTCGATGGCGTCCAGCGCCTTCAGCAGGCCGCGCAGGATGTGCGCCCGCTCCTCGGCCTTGCGCAGCCGGAAGGTGGTGCGGCGGACGATGACGTCGACCTGGTGGTCCACCCAGTGGCGGATGAACGCGTCCAGCGACAGGGTGCGCGGCACGCCGTCGACGAGCGCCAGCATGTTGGCGCCGAAGTTCGTCTGCAGGTCGGTGTGCTTGTAGAGGTTGTTCAGCACGACCTTCGCGACGGCGTCCCTGCGCAGCACGATGACCAGCCGCTGGCCCGTACGCGACGAGGTCTCGTCCCGGACGTCGGCGATGCCCGTCAGCCGGCCGTCCTTCACGCCGTCGGCGATCTTCTGCGCGAGGTTGTCGGGGTTGACCTGGTACGGCAGCTCGGTGACCACCAGGCACTGCCGGTCCTGGATCTCCTCCACCTCGACCACCGCGCGCATCGGGATCGAGCCGCGGCCCGTGCGGTACGCCTCCTCGATGCCCTTGCGGCCGACGACCAGCGCGCCGCTGGGGAAGTCGGGGCCCTTGATGCGCTCCAGGAGCGCTTCGAGCAGCTCGTCGTTGGACGCCCCGGGGTGCTCCAGGTACCACTGGACGCCCTCGGCGACCTCCCGCAGGTTGTGCGGCGGGATGTTCGTCGCCATGCCGACCGCGATCCCCGCCGAGCCGTTGATCAGCAGGTTCGGGAAGCGGGCGGGCAGGACGGCGGGCTCCTGGGAGCGGCCGTCGTAGTTGTCCCCGAAGTCGACGGTCTCCTCGTCGATGTCGCGGAGCATCTCCATCGCCAGCTGCGCCATGCGGCACTCGGTGTAGCGCATGGCGGCGGCCGGGTCGTTGCCCGGGGAGCCGAAGTTGCCGTTGCCGTCGACGAGGGGCATCCGCATCGACCACGGCTGCGCCAGCCGCACCAGGGCGTCGTAGATCGCCGAGTCGCCGTGCGGGTGGTAGTTGCCCATGACGTCGCCGACGACGCGCGCGCACTTGAAGTAGCCGCGCTCCGGGCGGTAGCCGCCCTCGTACATCGAGTACAGCACGCGGCGGTGCACCGGCTTCAGGCCGTCGCGGATGTCCGGCAGCGCACGCGAGACGATGACGCTCATCGCGTAGTCGAGATAGCTGCGCTGCATCTCCGTCTCAAGCGAGACGGCGTCCACGCGCAGCACGATGCCGCCGTCTTCGCCCTCGCCGTCCGGCTGCGGGTCGGGGTTCTGGGGAGTGAGCTCGTCGGCCATTGCGGGTCTTTTCTACCTTTTCGAAGAGGTCTCGAAGGCGGTCGGTCGCGCTCCCGGGCGGGGGAGCCCCGGGAGCCCGGGCGGGGACCGCCCGGGCAGGGGCCGACTCAGATGTCGAGGAAGCGGACGTCCTTGGCGTTGCGCTGGATGAACGAGCGGCGTGCCTCGACGTCCTCGCCCATGAGCACCGAGAACAGGTCGTCGGCCGCGGCGGCGTCGTCGAGCGTCACCTGGCGCAGCACGCGGTGCGCCTGGTCCATGGTCGTGATCCGCAGCTCCTCCGCGTTCATCTCGCCCAGGCCCTTGAAGCGCTGGATGGAGTCGTCCCGGATCCGCTTGCCCTGCGAGCGGCCCAGCGCGATCAGCTGGTCGCGCTCGCGGTCGGAGTAGGCGTACTCGAACTCCTCCCGGCCCCACTTGATCTTGTACAGCGGGGGCTGGGCCAGGAACACGTGGCCGCCCTCGATCAGCGGGCGCATGAAGCGGAACAGCAGCGTGAGCAGCAGCGTCTGGATGTGCTGGCCGTCGACGTCCGCGTCGGCCATCAGCACGATCTTGTGATAGCGCAGCTTGCCGAGGTCGAAGTCCTCGTGGATGCCGGTGCCGAACGCCGAGATCAGCGCCTGCACCTCCGTGTTCTGCAGCACCCGGTCGATCCGGGCCTTCTCCACGTTCAGGATCTTGCCGCGGATCGGGAGGATCGCCTGGTACCGCGGGTTGCGGCCGGACTTCGCCGAGCCGCCCGCGGAGTCGCCCTCAACGATGAAGATCTCGCACTTGGCCGGGTCGTTGGACTGGCAGTCGCTCAGCTTGCCCGGCAGCGACGCCGTCTCCAGCAGCCCCTTGCGCCGCGTCAGGTCGCGCGCCTTGCGGGCCGCGACGCGGGCCGTCGCCGCCTGGATGGACTTGCGGACGATGTCCGCCGCCTCGTTCGGGTTCCGGTCGAGCCAGTCCGTCAGGTGCTCGTGCGTGACCTTCTGGACGAAGGTCTTCGCCTCGGTGTTGCCCAGCTTGGTCTTCGTCTGGCCCTCGAACTGCGGCTCGCCCAGCCGGACCGAGATGATCGCCGTCAGGCCCTCGCGGATGTCCTCGCCGGTGAGGTTGTCGTCCTTCTCGCGCAGCAGCTTCCTGTCCCGCGCGTACCGGTTGATCAGACCCGTCAGCGCGGCCCGGAAGCCCTCCTCGTGCGTGCCGCCCTCGTGGGTGTGGATGACGTTCGCGAAGCTGTACACGCCCTCGCTGAACTGCGTGTTCCACTGCATCGCGATCTCGACCGACATGAGCCGCTCGGTGTCCGCGGCCTCGAAGTCGATCACCGAAGGGTGCACCGGCTCGCCCTTGCGCGAGTTCAGGTGGCGTACGAAGTCGGAGATGCCGCCCTCGTAGTGGTACGTGACGCTGCGCGCCTTGTCCTCGTCCTCGTCGCCCGCGGTGTCCGCGCCCGAGGTCTGCTTCGCCGCCGCCCGCTCGTCGGTCAGCGAGATGGTCAGGCCCTTGTTGAGGAACGCCATCTCCTGGAAGCGGCGCGACAGCGTCTCGAACGAGTAGTCCGTCGTCTCGAAGATGTCGCCGTCCGCCCAGAACGTGACCGTGGTGCCGGTCTCGTCGGTCGCCTCGTTGCGCGCCAGCGGCTCGGTCGGGATGCCCAGCTTGTAGTCCTGCGTCCAGCGGTAGCCGTCGGTCCTGACCTCCACCGACAGGCGGGTCGAGAGCGCGTTCACCACGGAGACGCCGACGCCGTGCAGACCGCCGGAGACCGCGTACCCGCCGCCGCCGAACTTGCCGCCCGCGTGCAGCACCGTCAGCACGACCTCGACGGCCGGCTTGTTCTCCGAGGACACGATGCCCACCGGGATGCCGCGGCCGTTGTCGACGACGCGCACGCCGCCGTCGTCGAGCAGCGTCACCTCGATCGAGTCCGCGTGGCCGGCCATCGCCTCGTCCACCGAGTTGTCCACGACCTCCTGCACCAGGTGGTGCAGACCGCGCTCACCGGTCGAGCCGATGTACATGCCCGGGCGCTTGCGTACGGCGTCGAGGCCCTCCAGGACCGTGATCGCACTCGCGTCGTACGCCGCGTCCTCGACGGCCTCCGCCCCCGCGCGGGCGTGTGCCCGTTCGGCGGCGGCAGCGGCCGCCTCCGCGGCGCCGTCGGCACCCGGAGGCACGTTCTCGCTGGCAGGGATGTTCTCGTTGGAGTTGCCGGAATCGGCCACGAAGCGCCCTTTCTGGCACAGCACGGGCCACTCTCCTGGCTGAGCGGGAGCGGCCGCGTCGTTGTTGGTCAGCGTGTTCCGCAAGTGGGCGGGTTGCTCCCCAGTCTACCGGTAGCGCACGACAGAATGGCGGTTTGCAGGTGCCTGAACCCGCATGTGGCGCCCTGAACATCTGCCCGCCGAGGGGGGCTGTACACACCGGGGCCTGCGGAGCCTCTGAGCGCCACTCAGCGCTTTGGGGCGTCAACCATGAGCTACTGTGACCGACCTCACTCCATCACAGGTTTACCGAGCGGGTTCACCAGGAGGTACGGGCCTACCCGTACGTGTCCCCGGGGCCCTGGCTGCCCGGCGCCCGCAGCGGCCCGAAACGCCGCCCGCCGCCCCCCGGACCCACCACTTTGATCAGCTTCACCGTGCCGTGGCCCAGCTCCTCGTTCAGCCGCGCCACCAACTGCGGCGCCAGCAACCGCAGCTGCGTCGCCCACGCCGTGGAGTCGCACACCACCACGAGCACCCGCTCCTGCTCGTCGTACCGCTCGGGCGCGCAGTGCTGCGCCACCTCGGGACCGACGAGCTGCGGCCAGCGGCCCATCACGCCGCCCACCGCCG
>NZ_JACBXC010000319.1 GCF_013870535.1 Streptomyces phytophilus
CGGAGAGGCGGACCGCAGCGGCGGACGGGGAGGTGCGGCATGCCGACGTGGCTGATCGTCGTGGTGGTCATCCTGGGGGTCATCGCCGCCCTGAACCTCGCCGTCCTCGCTCTCGACCGGCGCGACCGCCGGGCCGAGGCGGCGTGGAAGCGGACCCTGCCGGACTCCGTCCGGCGCCGGACGGAGTCCGGCCCGCGCCGGGACAGCGGGGTCGACACCCCGCCGTGGGTGGTGGAGGCGGAGCGGCGCCGCCGGCAGACCGACCCCGAGTACCGGACCCGGCTGCTGGTGGCGGAGCTGATCGAGATCGGCCTCGGCCGCGGCTTCCTGACCCGCACCGGCAAGGACAGGCGCACCCGGGAGATCGGCGCCGAACTGCACGCGATGGGCGGCAAGCGGAAGATGGTCCAGGCGCACGACGACGTGCAGGCGGTACTGGGCCGCGGGCCCGACCGCGAGCTGGAACTGGCCTGGGACGGGATCGGCGACTGGCTGGGCTGACCGGCCGCGCCCCGCCCCCCCCCCCCGGTACGGAACGCGGCGCTCCGGCGTGCCAACGCCCATGTTGCAAAAGGAACTCGACCGGGGAACGCGCCGAACGTACGCGCGGAAGGCATGTCTATGATCAGGCATCAGTCAGTCCGGCCTCCCCCGTCAGCCCGACCGGCCCCCGGCCGCCCGAACGTCACTGGATCTCATATGTCTCTGCACCACGTGCGTAGAAAGGCGGTCCCCCTCGCCGCCGCCGTAGCGATGCTGTCCGTGCTGGCCGCCTGTGGCGACAGCGACGACGGCGGCGATGACGGCAAGGACGACGGCAAGAACACCGCCTCCCCGGCCGCCGGGGCCGGCGGCGCCACGGACCTGAGCAAGGAGTGCCCGGAGACGATCGTGGTCCAGACGGCGTGGTGGCCGGACATCACCTCCGCCGGCGCCATGTACCAGCTCCTCGGCGACGACATGGAAGTCGACGCCAACGCCAAGAAGGTCACCGCCCCGCTGGTCGCCTCCGGCGGCAAGGACACCGGCGTGAAGCTGGAGCTGCGCTCCGGCGGCCCGGCGATCGGCTTCAACCCGACGTCCTCGCAGATGTACACGGACGACAGCATCCACCTGGGCATCCCGCAGGGCTTCGACGAGGCGATCCAGAACTCCGACAAGCAGCCGACGCTCGCGGTGATGTCGCTGCTGGCGAAGAACCCGCAGGTCATCATGTGGGACCCGGAGAAGTACCCGGACGTGAAGTCGATCGAGGACATCGGCAGGACCGACGCCACCGTCGTCTACGTCCCCACCCCCTACATGGACTACCTGACCAGCAAGGGGATCCTGAAGAAGGACCAGGTCGACAGCTCCGGCGACGGCTCCCCCGCGCGCTTCGTCGCCGCCGGCGGCGACGTCGCCACCTCCGGGTACGCCACCGAGGACCCGTACATCTACGAGGAGGAGCTGCCCGACTGGGGCAAGCCCGTCGAGTCGCAGCTCGCCTACGAGTACTACCCGAACCCCGGCCCCTCGCCGATGATCCGCCCGGCGGACAAGGCCGAGCTGGCGCCGTGCCTGGAGAAGCTGGTGCCCGTCATCCAGCAGGGCGCGGTCGACCTGATGGAGAACCCGGACCCGGTGATCGACAAGGTCATCGAGCTGCGCGACACCTTCAAGGCCGACCAGCCCTTCTCCAAGGGCGTCGGGAAGTACTCGGTGGAGCAGATGCAGGCGCTCGACCTCGTCGCCGACCCGGGCAAGCCCGTGGGCGAGTTCGA
Source organism: Streptomyces phytophilus (assembly GCF_013870535.1). Lineage (GTDB taxonomy): Bacteria > Actinomycetota > Actinomycetes > Streptomycetales > Streptomycetaceae > Streptomyces > Streptomyces phytophilus. Next base: position 1,764 of record NZ_JACBXC010000319.1, read on the forward strand.
CACCGGGCGGGTGCAGGAGCTGATCGACCTCGCCGGGCCGGTCTTCGAGTCGCAGAAGAAGCCGATCAAGGACGGGCTGGCGCCCGGGGACCTGGTGACCAACGAGTTCATCGACACCTCGATCACGCTGGGCGGCGAGTGAGGGCGATGGCCGCGGGTACGGAGGCAGACATGACGGTTGACGGGGCCTCGGCGGGGCGCGAGGGAAGAATGCCGCTGCCCGACGCGCGCAAGCCCCACCCCTCGCGCTTCTGGGACTACGCGCTGGGCGGGCGGGACAACGTGCACGCCGACCGCGACCTGCTGGAGGAGGCCGAGCAGATCATGCCCGACCTCAAGGTGCTCACGCGGGAGCAGCGGCTCTTCGTCGACCGCACCGTCGAGTACTGGGTCGGCGAGGCCGGCGTGCGGCAGATCCTCGACATCGGCGGCGGCATGCCCACGGACATCTACGACAACGTCCACGAGGTCGCCCACCGCATCGCGCCGGACACCCGGGTGGTGTACGTCGACAAGAACCCGGTGGCCGTCGCGCACATGGCGGCGCTGCAGGCCGACGGCGAGTACACCGTCGCCCTGGAAGGCGACGTCCGCGACCCCGACACCATTCTGTTCGACGAAGTCGTCAGGTCCACCCTGGACTTCACCATGCCCGTCGGGGTCCTGCTCTCGGGCATCCTGCACTTCATCACCGACGAGGAGGACCCGGCCGCCATCGTCAACCGGATCCACGAGGCGGTGGTGCCGGGCAGCTACCTCGGGATCAACCACATCTCGTCGGACATCGACCCGCGCGTCCCGGACGTCATCGAGATGTTCCGCCGGTCCAGCGACCCGCTGATCGACCGGGACCGCGCCGCACTGGAGCGGATCCTCGACGGCTGGACGCCGGTCGAACCGGGCCTGGTCCCGGTCAGCCAGTGGCGCCCCGCGGGCGAGGCGCGCAACGCGTGCGACGCCTACGGGGCGGTGCTCCGCAAGGCGTGAGGCGAACCGCGCCGCACGGCGCGGGCGGTGACGGCCGCCGCCGGGGGACTCCCCGGCGGCGGCCGTTTCACGTGCCGTACGGATCCGGCCCGCACCGCCGTAAATTCGCCACTGCGGGAATTGAGGAATTGGCCACGGGTGCGCGCACCGCCGGACTAACGCCCGGCGCTATTTCCCGAGGTGGCGGTACGTATGCCAAGCGATCGCCAAGTCCACGTAAAGTCAGTCTCAAGCGGGAAGTGGGAGGATCCGGACGTGCCCGCAGGCCGATAGTAGGGGTGTAAACCCCTGCCAATGCCTGCTACGGCCGTCCGATGCGAACTCCTCGACGCCGATCCGGTCGCGGCCGAGCGAGCCGGCGCGAACAGGCCGGAAGGGCGCAGGAATTTGCTATTCCGACGATCGCTGGGGTTGACCCCTTGGAGGGAAGAATGCCCGAGGCCACCGAGCTGGAAACCATTTATTCAGCCGTTGAGGAAACCGCGCGGTTAGTGGACGCGCCCTGTTCCCGGGAGAGGGTCTGGCCGGCACTGGACACCTTCGGCAAGTGGCTCGACGACTCCCACATCATCTTCAGCATGGGGACGGGCGACCGCTACCGGGGCGAGCTGGCCTTCGACTTCTCCCTGCCCAAGGCGGCCGGCGACCCCTACGCCGCCGCGCTGGCCGGCGGCCTGCTCGACAAGGTCGACCACCCGATCGCCGGGCTGCTCCCCGAGATCAGCGACCGCTTCACCGTCGACGCCTACGGCGTCGACTTCGGCATCGTCGGCGGCTTCAGGAAGGCGGTCGCCTTCTTCCCGCTGGCCGAGCCGCAGAGCATGAAGGCGCTCACCGAACTGCCGTCGATCCCGCCGGCCCTCGCCGAGCACGCCGAGTCCTTCGGCGCCGCCGGGCTCGACGGCAAGGTCTCCGCCATCGGCGTCGACTACCGCAGCCGGTCGTGGAACCTCTACATCAGCGGGCTCACCCCCGAGTACACGCGGCCCGACGCCATCATCCCGACGCTGCGCGGCATGGGGCTGCCGGAGCCGAGCGAGCACATGCTGGAGTTCATCGGCACCTCGTACGCCATGTACCCGACATTCGGCTGGGACAGCACCCGGATCGAGCGCATGTGCTTCTCCACCCGGACCTCGGACCCGGACCTGCTGCCGGCCCGGATAGAGCCCGGCGTAGGGAAGTTCGCCCGCGAGATGCCGAGGGTGGGCGAGCCCAGCCACGTCTACGCGGGGACGGTGGCGCGCGGCGAGGAGTTCTTCAAGCTCGCGTCCTACTACCAGATGTCATCTCAGGTTTCCGACCGGGTCCGCCCCGCGGACTGACGCCGGAAAGCAAGTGAGGACAAGGAGCCGAGCATGACCGAGACCCGAGAAAGCACCGAATCCGAGGACCCGGCCACGCTGTCAGTCCACCTCCGCAACCAACCATCCGCCCCTGCCGGAAGCACCCGCACCCGGTGTTCCGGCGCCACCGGGGGAGGCAGCTGATGGCCGCTCCCGTCCTCATCGCCGGCGGCGGGATCGGCGGGCTCACCACCGCGCTGAGCCTGCACGCCGCCGGAATCGACTCCGTCGTCGTCGAGAGCGCCCGCCGCATCGAGCCCATCGGCGTCGGCATCAACCTCCTCACCGGCGGCGTCCGCGAGCTGGTCGAACTGGGCCTCGGCGACGAACTCGCCGAACTCGGCGTGGCCACCGCCGAGTACGCCTTCTGCGACAAGTACGGCAACGAGCTCTTCTCCCAGCCGCGCGGCACGGCGACCGGCTCGAAGTGGCCGCAGTACTGCATCCACCGCGGCGAGCTGCACCTGATGCTCCTGGACGAGGTCCGCCGCCGGCTCGGCCCCGACGCCGTCCGCACCGGCGTGCGGCTGGCGGACTTCACCGGGCACGACGACGCCGTCGAGGTCCGCGTCACGGACCGCGCGAGCGGCGGGACCGAGACCCTCCGGGCCGCCGCGCTGATCGGCGCGGACGGGCTCAACTCCACGGTCCGCGCCCGGCTGCACCCGGACGAGGGGCCGCTGGCCTGGTCCGGCCAGCGGATGTGGCGCGGTGTGACCGAGGGCGTCCCGCCGTTCCTCACCGGCCGCTCCTGGGTCGGGGCGAGCGACGGCGACGTGACGCTCGTCGCGTACCCGATCGGCAAGGACCGCACCAACTGGGTCTGCCTGGTGCGGGTCGCCGAGCCGGGCCTGCTGCCCGAGGCCGCCGACGGCCCGGTCGACGACCGCCGCGAGGGCCTGCTCAAGGAGGTGCAGGCGCACTACGAGGGCTGGTCCATGGGCTGGCTCGACGTGCGCGACCTGCTGGAGCGCTCCGGGGACGTCCTGGAGTACCCGATGGTCGACCGCGACCCGCTGCCCGCCTGGGGCAGCGGCCGCGTCACGCTCCTCGGCGACGCCGCCCACCCCATGTACCCGGCGGGCGGCAACGGCGCGGCGCAGGCCGTCCTGGACGCGCGTGTCCTCGCGTACGAGCTGGCGCAGGCGGACGGCGACGTGCCGGCGGGGCTGGCCGCGTACGAGCGCGCCCGCCTGGAGCCCGCCAACGCCGTCGTCATGGCCGCCCGGGCCATGGAGCGGGCCACCAGCCCCAGCACCTGGGACCGGGCTCAGGTCACCCGGATGATGGAGATGTACCGCATGAAGGCCGAGAACGAGGTGGCGGAGCTGAACTCCCGCGCCTCCTACACCCCGCCGGACCGCGCCTAGGGGCGCGAGCCCGGCGAGGACCCGAACGACAGGCCCTA
>NZ_JACBXC010000032.1 GCF_013870535.1 Streptomyces phytophilus
AGCCCCTGGTCGTAGCGGCTCGTTGGTTCCTGGTCGCGGATCGGCCGCCTCGCGGGCGGCGTTGCCGGCCGCTGCCGCGACCCGGCTCCGGCGGGAGTCCAGGCAGACTCGATCCCGCCCGCCGGACCGGCGGACCCGCCCGCCGGCCCGGCCCCGGGCCCGCCCCCCATCAGACATGTTCATGTCATATCGCGGACATGTGGTGGCAACCACCGGCCCCGCTGCTGGCCCGGCGGCTGCCGCGCCGTGACCACCTGACCTCTGACTATTCCTGTCGGCGTGCACGAATGCGGGAAGCGACCCGAAAGGAGTTTGCACCGAGTGGCCAAAGATCATGCGGCAGAACGTGGGTTGAAGCTGGGCGGGCCGTTTGATAAAACTGTGAAAGATACCGGTCGGCTAGTTCTTTTACCTCCTCCTCAACCACGTAGCGGAATGCTCCGGTGCGAGCAGGTAGCGGCGCTGGGAGGCACCGATGAGAACCGTACTGATCGTTGATGACGACGACGATGTCGCCGACTCTCTCGCGCAGGCGCTGACCGAACACGGCTTCAGACCCAGACGCGCCGCGGCCGGCGCCGAGGCACTGGACCTTCTGGACGACGTGTCGATCGTCCTGCTCGAACTGAGCCTGCCGGACCTGGCCGGGGACGAGGTGTGCCGCCAGATCCGGGAGCAGTCCTGCGCACCGATACTCGCGATGAGCGGCCAGGCCGAGGAAGTGGACCGGGTGCTGGCGTTCCACATGGGCGCGGACGCCTTCGCCCCCAAGCCCCTGGGCTCCTATGAACTGATCGCCCGCATCCACGCCCTGCTGCGCCGCAGCTGCCGCTGCGGCGCCCGACAGCCCGAAGCCGCCGACACCGGTGAGGCCGACGCCGGCGCGGCCGGCGCGGCCGGCGGGATCGATGCCGAGCACACCCTGTCCACCGGCCCGCTCCAACTCGACCTGCGCACCCGCACGGTCGTCCTGCACGACAAGGAGATCCTGGTCACCCGCCGGGAGTTCGACCTGCTGGCGCTGCTCATCGAGCAGCCCGGCACGGTGCACTGGCGGCGCGACATCATGGCCAGGGTCTGGGACGAGAACTGGTTCGGCTCCACCCGCACCCTCGACGTCCATGTCGGCTCCTTACGCGGCAAGCTGGGCAGCCGGGAGTGGATCAAGACCGTGCGCGGCATCGGCTACCGGCTGGTGGTGCCCGCGGCCGCCGGCATGTCCGTGCCGTGACGTCCGCCGCGCCGGCGCGGCACCGCGTGCCGTGGAGGACTGCGGTGCCGGTGGGGGCCGGTGGGGGCCGGTGGGGGAGCGGGGGTTCCTCCACCGGCCCGTGCGGGACCGCCCGGCGCCGCCCGGGGCCGGGCGGACGCCTGCCCGGCATCGATGTCACCGAGGCTGCCGACGCCGCGTTCGTATGCGGCCCGTTCACCGCCCGCGGCTCACCGCGTACGCCCGCGGCGCCACCGGGCCGCAGCGCCCGCCGGCGGCGGGCGTCCGGCCCGGGGTGTGGTCACAGCGGGGTGGGGGCGGTGGTGCGCACGGCCCGCAGCCCGTTCTCCGGCATCAGGGTGGACAGCGTCATGTCCCACAGCCCGGCCAGCCACCGTTCGCACTCGTCGGCCGACACGCCGAGCCAGACCAGCGTCTCCAGCCCGGAGACGGCCGCCGCCGCCGGGGTGCGCGCGGACGCCGGCGGTACGCGGCGGCCGAGTTCGCCCGCGTTGCGGGCCCGGTCGAGGAGGCTGCCCACCAGCCCCAGCCACTGGCCGTAGAAGTCGGGGGCGCCGCCGTCGCAGTAGCGCAGGGTGCCGTACGAGGGGTGGCGGTCCCGCGCGATCCGCGCGGATGCGCGCACGTACACGTTCTCCCGCAGCAGCCGGCCCAGCGCGTAGGTCAGGTCGACGGCGAGCTGCAGATGGCTCTTTCCGTCCGCACGCAGTTGCCGTACCGCGCTCTCCATGACGTCCCGGCCGCGGTTCTGCACGGCCTCGGCGATCTCGTCCTTGGTGGAGAAGTGGAAGAACAGCGCTCCTTTGGTCACCCCTGCGCCAAGGCTGATGCCGGCGAGCGTGGCGCGCACGTAGCCCTGCTGTGCGAACTGCTCGGCGGCGGCGGCCAGTAAACGTTCTGCGGTCTGCACCGAGCGTTGCTGCTTGCCTGCCATTCGACTGCTCCTCGACGGGCCCGTCACATGGTGTGCTTCTTTGATACGGCCGGTCTGCAGAGCAATGCAAACCCAGTGTCAGCTGGGCGGCAGGATTTCGCTGATTCCGATGCCGGCGGCCCCGCGGTGCGGCCGGCCCGCCGGGGCCGGGCCGGCCGCAGCCGGGGGAGCATCAGCTCTTGACGGCGACGGCGGCGAATCCGGCGGCGTCCTCGCGGCTGGTCCGGTAGTCCGCGTCGGAGGCCCGCTCCTGCTCGGTCTCCCACTCGTTGACGGACACCACCCCCGGCTTGAGCACCTCCCAGCCCTCGGTGTCGACGAACCGGGTGATCTGCGCGCGGGTACGGGAGGCGAGTTCGATCCGGAACGTGCCGTAGAGCCGGTCGGTCGCGGCCTGCACCGGTGCGGAGACGTAGTCGTTGCTGGAGTGGGTGACGACGACCAGGCTGCCGGGGGCCAGCGGCTGCTTGTACTGCTCGACGAGGCCGTAGGGGTCGCCGGCGTCGGTGACGAAGTGCAGCACCGCGCCGAACAGCACCGCCACCGGCTGGGAGAAGTCCAGCACCTCCTTGACGGCCGGGGCCGACAGCACGGCTTGGGCGTCGCGGACGTCCGCGTGGACGTAGGCCGTCGTGCCCCGCGGTGCGCCGGCCAGGAGGCGGCGGGCGATGTCCTCGACGACCGGGTCGTTGTCGACGTAGACGACCCTGGCGCCGGGCGCGACCTCGTGGGTGGCCTCCACCGCGGGGATGCCGCTGCCGAGGTCCAGGAACTGGCCGATACCGCGCCTGCCGGCCGCGCGCACCGCCCGGGCGAGGAAGCGGCGGTTGGAGCGCGTGCCCAGCGGGGCGCCGGGCAGCAGCTTCACGGCGCCCTCCGCCGCGGTGCGGTCCACGGGGAGGTTCTCGGAGCCCCCCAGGAAGTAGTCCATGATCCGTGCGCCGTTCGGGAACTGGCCGGGAGTCCTGGTCTCGGGCATGCCACACATCCTTAATGCGGGGGATGGAGAGCGGGAATGTCGAACGGGGGAGCCCGCGCACGAAGGGGCGCGGCGGTGGAAACGCAGCAGAAAAGGCGGCATCCGATGGATGCCGCCTCGATCGTGCGGTTCAGGGTATGAGGGCTCTGCGGGGAGCGTGACAGGTACGCGGGCCGCGTGTCAACGCCGGGCATGTTTCTCCCGGCGCCCGGGACTTCCGCCTTTCCGGGATCTCTTGACGTCCCGTCACAGCGGGTGTCACGCTTGGCCCGCGGGGAATCTCTGCCCTGGACCGCGTTCACCGCGCCGGCCCCCGCACCCCGGCCGCAGGGCTTCACCCCCTCCCTTACGTGCCGGCCTTGCCCGGCCCCCACGCCGCTCCCCTTGCGTGCACCACGGCTGCCCGCCACGGCTCATCCGCCGCGGCGGGCGGCCGTCTTCGGCGTGCCCGCAAGCCGGCGTGCCCGCAGGGAGGCCCGGCGGGCCCGGGGCGGCCGCCCATCGATCCTCACCCCCGGCCCCCGGGGGCCTGCCCTGCCGCCCGCGCAGTGCGGTGCAGTGCGCGGGTGCCGGCGGGCCCCGGGGGTCCTCCCGAGCGAGCGGAGTCAGCAGATGCCAGTCAGCAGGAAGGCCGCCCGGTTCAACCGCATGGTCGCCAACCGCATCGTGGGCCCCCTGTTCACCCGGCTGCCCGGGTTCGGCACGATCCACCACCGCGGCCGCAAGTCCGGACGGGCGTTCCGCACGCCCGTCAAGCTGTTCCGGCTCGGTGAGGAGTACGTCATCACCCTGCCGTACGGGCCCACGTCCGACTGGGTGCGCAACGTGCTCGCGGCCGGGGGCTGCGAGCTGACCACCCGCGGCCGGCGGATCCGCCTGGTCCAGCCGCGGCTGTTCGCCGACGACGGCCGCACCCCCGTACCCGCGCTGACCCGGCGCCTGCTGGCCCGCCTGGACGCGACCGACTTCCTGGCGCTGAGCGCCGCCGTGCCGTCGGCCGCCCCGCAGGCCGTACGCGGGCGGCGGGGGCGGTAGCGATGACCACCCGTACACCGGCCACCCGTGCGCCGGCCGCCGATCCGATCCGCCTCGTCGTCCTGGTCGGCAGCGCCCGCGAGGGCAGGCTGAGCCTGTCCGTGGCGCGCTGGTTCCTCGAACAGGCCGCTGTCCGGCCGGAGTTCCGCATCGACGTGGTCGACGTGGCGACCAGCGGCCTGCCGGACAGCCTCGCGGACAGTGCCCCGCAGGCGGCCGCGCTGCGGCCGGTGCTGGCCGCTGCCGACGCGTTCGCCGTGATCGCCCCGGAGTACAACCGCAGCATCCCCGGCCCGCTCAAGACGGCCATCGACAGCTTCAACGCGGAGTGGCAGGCCAAGCCGGTCGCCCTGGTCGTATACGGGCTCTCGCTGGCCGGCGGCGTCCGCGCGGCCGAGAACCTGCGCCTGGTCTTCGGGGAGTTCCACTCGGTCGTGATGAAGGACTCGGTGGTGTTCCCGGGCATCGCCGAGCAGTTCGGCCCCGGCGGGCAGTTCCCCGCCGATCCCCAGGGCAGCGCCGCCGCCGCCAAGGTGATGCTCGACCAGCTCACCTGGTGGGCGCTGGCGCTGCGGGAGGCCAAGTCGGTGCGCCCGTTCGGCGCCTGACGCCGTTTCACCGCATGCACCCACCGCGCCTCGAAGCTGGTAACCTCTTTGATGGTTGGAATGTTGATAGTTGGGATCGTTGGCGGTCGGGTGCGGCCCGGGGCGAGGCGCCGGGGCAGCGAAGGCCGCGTCCCCGGGGAGCGACAACCTCGAAAGGAGACGTCCATGGCTGCGGACCACGGCGTCGAGACCGAAGTCCCCGACGTGGGCCGGCCGGCCGGAGCGCCCGACAGATCGGGTCTGGCGCTGCTCGTCATCGCGAGCGTGCAGCTGATGCTGGTGCTCGACGCGACCATCGTCTCGGTGGCCCTGCCCAGCATCCAGCAGGCCCTGCACATGGCCGACAGCGACCTGAACTGGGTGGTCACCGCATACTCGCTGACCTTCGGCGGCCTGCTCCTGGTCGGCGGCCGCGCCGGTGACATCCTCGGCCGCAAACGGGTCTTCTGCACCGGCCTGGTGGTCTTCGCGGCCGCCTCGCTGCTCGGCGGATTCGCCGAGTCGACCGGCATGCTGATCGCCGCCCGCGCCCTGCAGGGCGCGGGCGCCGCCGTCACCACGCCGACGGCCCTGTCCCTGCTGACCAACACCTTCCCGGCCGGGCCCGCCCGCACCAGGGCGCTCGGCATCTACGGCGCGGTGGGCGGCCTCGGCTCCGTCGTGGGCCTGCTCCTCGGCGGCGTGCTCACCGAGTACCTGAGCTGGCGCTGGGTGATGTTCATCAACGTCCCCATCGCCGTCCTGGTGCTGCTCGGCACCGGCGTGCTGGTCGACAGCGCCCGCCAGCGCGGCCGGATCGACGTCCCCGGCGCGATGAGCGCGATGCTCGGCGCGGTGGCCGTGGTCTACGGCATCAACCGCGGCAACAGCGCGGGCTGGACCGACCCCTGGACGCTGACCAGCCTGGTCGCCGCGGTGCTGCTGATCACCGCCTTCGTCGTGATCCAGCGCTCCAGCTCCGCCCCGATGCTCCCGCCGTCGCTGCTGCGCGAGCGCACCCGCAGAGGGGCCGTGCTCGTGATGGCCCTGAACGGCGCCGGCATGGGCGCCACGTTCTACTTCCTGACCCTCTACATGCAGACGGTGAAGTCCTACAGCCCGATGGTCACCGGCACGGCCTACCTGCCGTTCGCCTTCGGCATCGTCCTGGGCGCCGCCGTCGTGGGACCGCAGCTGCTGGCCCGCATGTCCGAGCGGGCCGTGGTGGGCCTGGGCCTGGCGATCGGCATCGTCGGCACCCTCTGGTTCACGCGGCTGACCCCGACCCTCAACCCGTTCTACGCGCTGCTGCCGGCGCAGTTCGTGGTGGGGCTGGGCCTCGGCCTGACCTTCGTGGTCCTCACCGTCGTCGCCGTCCGCGGCGTCGACCCGCAGGACACCGGCATCGCCTCCGGCCTGATCAACACCAGCTCGCAGCTCGGCGGCGCGATCGGCCTGGCGGCACTGGTCGCGGCGGCCATGGAGGCGACGGAGTCCTACCTGCCCGGCCACAGCATGGCCCAGGCGACGACCCACGGCTTCAGCGTCGGCTTCCTCGTCGTCGCCGCCGTCTTCCTGCTCTCCTTCGTCGTCACCCTCGCCATGCTCGGCGGACGCGCGCCCAAGGCGCAGGCGCGGCCCGAGGACGCCGACACCCCGGCCACCGCCTGACCCGCCCCGGCCCGCCGGCACCCAACGCGGCCCGACCCCGTCCACCGGGGCCGGGCCGCGTTTCCGCGCTGCCCCGGCCCGCCCGCACCCGTACGGCGAACACCGCGCCGCCCACCCCCGGCCACGCCCCCCGGCGACCACCCGGCCCGTGCACCCCCGGCGGCGATTTCGCCCGTCCCTGCCTGCTCCGCAGGGACTTCGCTTCCTCCCGGCCGAAGCCCGGTATCCACGAAGGAGCCTGATGAACGAGCAGTCGCCCGAGTACGACGTCCTCATCCTGGGTTCCGGCCTGGCGGGTTCGCTCACGGCAGCGATCCTGGCCCGGCACGGCGCCAAGGTGATGCTCATCGACGCCGCCCAGCACCCGCGCTTCGCCGTCGGCGAGTCGACCACCCCGCAGACCGTCGAGTGGCTCTACATCCTCGCCGAGCGCTACGACGTCCCGGAGATACGCGCCCTGACCAGCGCCAAGTCCGTCAACCGCGACATCGCGGCGACCAGCGGCGTCAAAAGCAACTTCGGCTTCGTCTACCACCACCCCGGCCAGGAGCCCGACCCCCGCGAGGCCACCCAGTTCGCCCTGCCGAAGATCTTCCTGCAGAACGGGCACCTCTTCCGCCAGGACACCGACTCCTACATGTTCCACGTGGCCGTCAAGTACGGCGCCCGGGCCCGGCAGAACTGGCGCGCCACCGACATCGACTTCGACGACGACGGGGTGTCCGTCACCGGAGGACGGGACGGCGAGGTCCTGCGGGCCAGATACCTGGTGGACGCCAGCGGATTCCGCTCGATGCTCGCCGACAAGTTCGACCTGCGCGACACCCGGACGGCACTCAAGCACCACGCGCGCGGCATGTTCAACCACTACGTGGGCGTCACCCCCTTCGACGAGGTCAGCGGGCACCCCAAGGAACTGCGCCCCCCGAAGGACTGGCACACCGGCACACTCCACCACGTCTTCGAACGCGGCTGGCTGTGGATCATCCCCTTCGACAACCACCAGGGGTCGAACAACCTGCTGTGCAGCGTGGGCCTGACCATCGACGAGCGCACCTACCCGCGGCCCGCCGACCTCACCCCGCAGCAGGAGTTCGACAGCTTCCTGGACCGCTACCCGGCGATCAAGCGCCAGTTCACCGACGCCAGACCGGTACGCGAGTGGGTGTCGGCGGGCCGGATGCAGTACTCGTCGCGGCAGACCGTCGGCGACCGCTGGTGCCTGATGTCGCACGCGGCCGGCTTCATCGACCCGCTCTTCTCCCGCGGACTGTCCAACACCTTCGAGATCGTCGACGCCCTCTCCGCACGCCTGATCGGGGCACTGAAGGACGGCGACTTCTCCGCGGAGCGCTTCGCCTACGTGGAGGAGCTGGAACACGGGCTGATCAAGTGGAACGACGAACTGGTCAACACCTGCTACATCGGCTTCGACCACCCCCGGCTGTGGAACGCGGTGTTCCGCCTGTGGGGGGCGATGGTCACCCCGGCGACCATGCGGCTGACCCGGGCCCGGCTGCGTTTCGTCCGCGACGGCGACCCCGCGCACTTCGAGGAGCTGGAGAAGTCGCCCCACCCGGGCCTGTGGTGGCCCACGGACAGCTTCAAGAACCTCATCGAGCAGGTCGCCGAGACCTGCGAGAAGTACGAGGCCGGCCAGACCACGGCCGACGAGGCGGCGGACCGGGTCTTCACGCTGCTGCAGGAATCCGAGGTGGTCAACCCGGTCTTCGGCTGGAAGGACGAGCAGCAGCGGTTCATCTGGCCGGACCTGCGCACCATGGCGCGCTTCCTGTACTGGGCCTCGGCCCAGGCGCCGCCTGAGCTGCGCCAGGTGGGCCGCGAATTCCTCATGGGGATCGTCAAGGCCGGCAGCCGGGTCCGCAAGCTGCTCTGACCGGCGATGCAGGCCGACCTTCAAGATCTCCGAGGAGCATCATGCCCGCCACCCGACTCTTACCGCACCAGCAGGAACACGAGCATCCACCGGTGGAGCCGGCGACGCTGCGCCGTGTCTGCGGCCTGTTCGCCACCGGGGTCACCGTCATCACCACCGGCGTGGGCGGCCCGCCCGCCGGCACCACGGTCAACTCCTTCACCTCGGTCTCCCTGGAGCCGCCGCTCGTGCTGTTCTGCCTGCACCACAAGTCGCGGCTGCAGGCCGAACTGCGCGCCTCCCGGGCCTTCGCCGTCAACGTCCTGGCGCAGCCCCAGCAGGAGGTGGCCCGCGCCTTCGCGGGACGCAAGACGGCCGACTTCGAGACGGTCCCGCACCGCCGCGCCGAACTCGGCCTGCCGGTGCTGACCGAGGCGATGGCCCACCTGGTGTGCCGGGTGGTCGACCAGTACCCCGGCGGGGACCACAGCATCGTCCTCGGCAAGGTCGTAGCGACCTCGGCCCTGGCCCCGCGGCCCGACCCGCTGGTCTTCTTCGACGGCGCGATGGGCGCCGCGCCGCCCGAATGACGGCCTGCCGCCACCGGCACGATGAGCGCGGCGCCCCCGGACGTCCCGCCGCCGCGCGACCGCGAGACCCGCCCGTTGCGACAGGGAAAAAAGGAATCCGATGGAGTACTACGAAGCCGTCAGCGACGCGTTCGACCGGCTGGAGGGCCTCGGCTACGAGTGGGGCAGCGCGTCCTTCGTCAACCACGCCCCCATGGCCGCCGAGGCCATGGCGCGCCTCGGCCACGGCGACCACCTGCCCGAGTGGATCACCCGCATCCTGCGCCGCCCCTACCACGACGCGCCCGTACGCACGGGGGAGATCGGGCCCGACGACGACGACCGGGCCCGCGCGCTCGGCGACTTCAGCCGGGTCGCCGACTGGGCGGCCCTGTTCGAACGCGAACTGGCCGCGGACCCGTGGCGCGAGGTGCTGGCCCGGTGGTGGCCCCGGCTGCTGCCGGGCCTGAGCGTGGCGCTGACCCACGGCGTGATCAGGACCTCCCACGCCATGAGGGCCATGGCCCAGGCCGAGGGCCGCGGCGACGACCGCCGCCAGCGCCGGGAACTGGCCCAGGGCCTCGGCTACTGGGCCGCACGCTACGAGCACCGCCCGCTGCCGGCCGCCGGCCGGCCGGAGGAGGGCGAGGCGCTGGGCGCACTGGACCGGCTGGTCCTCGACGGCGCGGACTTCTACGCCCGCGCCCGGCCCGCGTTCGCCATCCCGCTCATCCACGCCGTCACCGCTCCCGCCGCCGTCCGCCTGGCCTGCGAGTACCTGCCGGCGGAGCAGCACGCACCGTCCTACCGGGTCGCCCGGGCGGCGACCGCCTCCATCCGGGGCTTCTTCACCGGCCGCCCCCACCGCGACCCGCTCGCGGGAATCGGACAGGTGCCGCCGCTCGGCGAGATCGCGGCCCGCTCCATCGAACTCGGCGACGAGCATGCGATCAAGCTCGCCGAGGTCGCCATCCGCCACGACGCGGCCGCCCCGGACGCCCGGTTCGCGGCCGCCGCCCACGTGGCCAACCGGCTGATCGCCCGCCACCACGTCTGACGACGTGGCCGACGTGAGAGGAAGGACCATGGACGCTGAAGTGATCGTGGTCGGTGCCGGACCGGCCGGCATGATGCTGGCCGGCGAGCTGCGCCTGGCCGGCACGGACGTCGTCGTCCTGGAGAAGCTGCACGCGCGCACCGGCGAGTCCCGCGGCCTGGGCTTCACCGCCCGCACCATGGAGGTCTTCGACCAGCGCGGGATCCTGTCCCGCTTCGGCGACGTCGAGATCAGCAACCTGGGCCACTTCGGCGGCCTGCCGGTGGACTTCGGCCTGCTGGAGGGCGCCCACCAGGCGGCCAAGAGCGTGCCGCAGTCCGCGACGGAGACCGTCCTGGAGGAGTGGGCCACCAGCCTGGGCGCCGACATCCGCCGCGGCCACGAGGTGCTGTCCTTCGAGGACAAGGGCGACGGCGTCCTGATCGAGGCCCGCGGCCCCCGGGGCGTCCACCAGCTGACCGCCGCCTACCTGGTCGGCTGCGACGGCGGGCGCAGCCTGGTGCGCAAGGAGGCCGGCTTCGATTTCCCCGGCACCGCGGCGACCATGGAGATGTTCCTCGCCGACGTCAGGGGAGTGGACCTCGAACCGCGCATGATCGGCGAGACCCTCCCCGGCGGCATGGTGATGGTCGGACCGCTTCCCGGCGGCATCACCCGGCTGATCGTCTGCGAGCGCGGCGCCCCGCCGCGCCGGCGCACGGCACCACCCGACTGGGAAGAGGTCGCGGCGGCCTGGCAGCGGCTGACCGGCGACGACATCTCCCACGCCGAACCGGTGTGGCTCTCCTCCTTCGGCGACGCCACCCGCCAGGTCAGCGAGTACCGCCGCGGCCGCGTACTGCTGGCCGGCGACTCCGCCCACATCCACCTGCCCGCCGGCGGCCAGGGCATGAACACCAGCATCCAGGACGCGGTCAACCTGGGCTGGAAACTCTCCGCCGTACTGCGCGGCACCGCACCCGAGGACCTGCTGGACACCTACCACGGCGAACGCCACCCGGTCGGCAGGCGCCTGCTGATGAACACCCAGGCGCAGGGCCTGCTCTTCCTCTCCGGCCCCGAGGTGCAGCCGCTGCGCGACGTACTGACCGAACTCCTCGCCTACCCCGAAGTCGGCCGCCACCTGGCCGGCATGGTCAGCGGACTGGAGATCGGCTACGACGTCGGCGGCGGCAGCCACCCGCTCCTCGGCCACCGCATGCCCCACCTGGACCTCACCGCGGCCGGCCGCCCCACCAGCAGCACGAAGGCCCTCAACCGCGGCCGCGGCGTCCTGCTCGACCTCCAGGACAACCCCGTGCTGCGCGCCCGCGCCCGCGCCTGGCTCGACCGCGTCGACGTGGTCACCGCCACCCCCACCGGCCTGAGCGCCGCAAGCACGCTCACGGGCACCGCCGCCCTCCTCGTCCGCCCCGACGGCTACGTCGCCTGGGCCGCTCCCGGCTCCCACGACTCCCTGCCCATGGCCCTGACCCGCTGGTTCGGCCCCGCGCAGTGACGCGCCCGGGCCGCCGCCCGCGAGAGAGAGCGAGAGTAGGACATGTACAGCAGTCTGATCGTCGCCCGCCTGCAGCCCGAGCACACGGGCGAGGTGGCCCGCCTCTTCGGCGAGTTCGACCACACCGGGATGCCGCACCGGATGGGCACCCGCCGCCGTCAGCTCTTCACCTACCGCGGCCTCTACTTCCACCTGCAGGACTTCGACGCCGACGACGGCGGCGAGCGCATCGAGGCCGCCAAGCACGACGAGCGGTTCATCCGCATCAGCGACGACCTGCGGCCCTTCGTCGAGGCATACGACCCCGCCACCTGGCGCTCGCCGGCCGACGCCCTCGCCCGGCGCTTCTACACCTGGGAGGCATGACGGTGGCCCGCTCGCGCGTCGTCATCACCGGTGTCGGCGTCACCGCCCCCGGCGGTGTCGGCACCAAGAACTTCTGGGGCCTGCTCAGCGAAGGCCGCACGGCCACCCGCCGCATCGGCTCCTTCGACCCCTCCCCGTTCCGCTCCCAGGTCGCCGCCGAGATCGACTTCGACCCCGAACTGCACGGCCTGAGCCCGCAGGAGATCCGCCGGATGGACCGCGCGGCGCAACTCGCCGTCGTCTCCGCCCGGGAGGCGGTGGCCGACAGCGGCATCGACTTCGCCGGCACCGACCCCTACCGGCTCGGCGTCACCCTGGGCAGCGCGGTCGGCGCCACCATGGGCCTGGACCGGGAGTACCGGGTGGTCAGCGACGGCGGCCGCAAACACCTGGTCGACCACGCATACGCGGTCCCGCACCTGTACGACTACCTGGTGCCCAGCTCCTTCACCGCCGAGGTCGCCTGGGCGGTCGGCGCCCAGGGCCCGGCCACCGTGGTCTCCACCGGCTGCACCTCCGGCCTGGACTCCGTCGGCCACGCCGCCGAACTCATCCGCGAGGGCGCGGCCGACGTCATGGTCACCGGCGCGACCGACGCACCGATCTCACCGATCACCCTGGCCTGCTTCGACGCCATCAAGGCCACCACCCCCCGCAACGACGACCCCGCACACGCCTCACGGCCCTTCGACCGCACCCGCAGCGGCTTCGTCCTCGGCGAAGGCGCCGCCATGTTCGTCCTGGAAGAACTGGACAGCGCCCGCACCCGCGGCGCCCACATCTACGCCGAAATCGCCGGCTACGCCTCGCGCTGCAACGCCTTCCACATGACCGGGCTGCGCCCGGACGGCACGGAGATGGCCGAGGCCATCCGCCAGGCCCTGGCCCAGAGCCGGATGAACCCCGAGGACATCGACTACATCAACGCCCACGGCTCGGGCACCAAGCAGAACGACCGGCACGAGACCGCCGCGTTCAAACGCAGCCTGGGCGAGCACGCCCACCGGACCCCGGTCAGCTCGATCAAGTCGATGGTCGGCCACTCACTCGGCGCCATCGGCTCGATCGAGATCGCCGCCTCGGTACTGGCGATCAAGCACGACGTCGTGCCCCCGACCGCCAACCTGCACACCCCCGACCCCGAGTGCGACCTCGACTACGTCCCGCTGACGGCACGCGAGTGGCGCACCGACGCCGTACTGACCGTCGGCAGCGGCTTCGGCGGCTTCCAGAGCGCCATGGTCCTCGCCGGCCCGGAAGGGGCCGGGACATGAGCGCGCAAGCGCTGGTGACCGGCCTGGGCATCGCGGCCCCCAACGGCCTGGGCACCGACGACTTCTGGTCGGCCACCCGCAGCGGCAAGAGCGGCATCGGCCGGATCACCCGCTTCGACGCCAGCAGCTACCCGGCCCAACTGGCGGGCGAGGTCCCCGGCTTCCAGGCCGAGCAGTACCTCAGCAGCCAGATCCGCTCCCAGACCGACCACATGACCCGGATGGCGCTGGTCGCCTCCGACTGGGCACTGGCCGACGCGGGCATCACCCCCGAGCAGTTCGACGCCTACGACATGGGCGTCGTCACGGCCAGTTCCTCCGGCGGCTTCGAATTCGGCCAGGGCGAGCTGCAGAAACTGTGGAGCCTGGGCCGCCGGCACGTCAGCGCCTACCAGTCCTTCGCCTGGTTCTACGCGGTCAACAGCGGCCAGATCTCCATCCGCCACGGCATGAAGGGCCCCAGCGGCGTGGTCGTCAGCGACCAGGCCGGCGGCCTGGACGCGCTGGCACACGCCCGCCGCCAGATCCGCGGCGGCACACCCGTGATCGTCTCCGGCGCCGTCGACGCCTCGATCTGCCCCTGGGGCTGGGCGGCCCAACTGGCCGGCGGCCGCGTCAGCACCGCCGAAGCACCCGACCGCGCCTTCCTGCCCTTCGACGCCGAAGCCTGCGGCCACGTCCCCGGCGAAGGCGGCGCGATCCTCGTCGTCGAACACGCCGACAGCGCCAAGCGCCGCGGCGCCCGCGCCTGGGGCGAACTCGCCGGCTACGCCGCGACCTTCGACCCGAAACCGGGATCCGGCCGCGAGCCGGCCCTGCACAAGGCCATCGAACTGGCCCTGGCCGACGCCCGGAGCGCACCCGGCGACGTCGACGTGGTCTTCGCCGACGCGGCAGCCGTACCCGAACTGGACCGCCAGGAGGCCGACGCGATCACCGCCGTCTTCGGCCCCCGGGGCGTACCGGTCACCGCACCCAAGACGATGACCGGCCGCCTGTACTCCGGCGCCGGCCCCCTCGACGTCGCCGCGGCGCTGCTGTCGGTACGCGACGGCGTCATCCCGCCCACCGCCCACGTCCAGCAGGCACCCGGCTACGCCATCGACCTGGTCACCGGCCAGCCGCGCACCGGCGAGGTGCGCACCGCACTCGTCCTGGCCCGCGGCCACGGCGGTTTCAACTCCGCCCTCCTGGTCCGCGCCGCCTGACCCCCGGGCCCTGCCCCCCGCGTATCCGCGGGAAACAGGCAGACCCCTGCCCGCAACCAGCAGAAGGGAACGCGCCATGCCCGACAAGGTCTTCACCCTGGACGACCTCAAGCGCATCCTCATCGCCGGCGCCGGCGCCGACGAGGCCGTCGACCTCGACGGCGACATCCTCCAGCAGCGCTTCGACGCCCTCGGCTACGAGTCCCTGGCCCTGCTGGAGACCCTCAGCCGGATCGAGAACGAGTTCGACATCGCCCTCGACGACGGGGTGCTGACCGAGGAGTCGACACCGGCCCAGCTGATCGACGCCGTCAACGCCGTCCTCGAAGCCGCACGACTGGCCGTCTGACAAGGGAGACCCGCACCATGACCGAGCAGACCGAGCGGGTGGCCCTGGTCACCGGCGCCACCAGCGGCATCGGCCTGGCGACGGCCAGGCTCCTGGGCGAGCAGGGCCACCGCGTCTTCATCGGCGCCCGCGACACGGCCCGCGTCGCGGCCACCGTCAAGGAACTGCGCGACGAGGGCCTGCAGGTGGACGGCACCCGCCTCGACGTACGCGACCGCACCAGCGTCCAGAACTTCGTCACCGCCGCCGTCGACTCCTTCGCGACCGTCGACGTCCTGGTCAACAACGCCGGGCGCAGCGGCGGCGGCGTCAGCGCCGACATCGACGACGACCTCTGGTACGACGTCATCGAGACCAACCTCAACAGCGTCTTCCGCCTCACCCGCGAAGTCCTCAACGCCGGCGGCATGCGCCGCAAGGACCGCGGACGGATCATCAACATCGCCTCCACCGCGGGCAAGCAGGGCGTCGTCCTGGGCGCGCCGTACTCGGCGTCCAAGCACGGCGTGGTCGGCTTCACCAAGGCGCTCGGCAACGAACTGGCGCCGACCGGGATCACCGTCAACGCGGTCTGCCCCGGCTACGTGGAGACACCGATGGCCCAGCGGGTCCGCGCCGGCTACGCCGCCGCCTACGGCACCGACGAAGCGGTGATCATGGAGAAGTTCACCGCCAAGATCCCCCTGGGCCGCTACTCCACCCCCCAGGAGGTCGCCGGCCTCGTCGGCTACCTGGCCTCGGACACCGCCGCCTCCATCACCGCGCAGGCCCTCAACGTCTGCGGCGGACTCGGCAACTTCTGACCCCCCGGCCGGACACCGGCCCGGCACCCGGGCCCCCGCCCCACCCACACGCCCCACCCACACGCTGCCCCTCCCTCTGCTTCCGCACGCCGGAAAGGAGCCCCAGCATGTCCGAGCCCGGCCGGCACCGGGTCGAGCACGAGATCCTCGTCTCGGCCCCCGCAGCCGACGTCTACCGCCTGCTCGCCGAGGTGGAGAACTGGCCCCGGATCTTCCCGCCGACCATCCACGTCGACCACCTCGAACGCAGCGAGCGCACCGAGCGGATCCGGATCTGGGCCACCGCCGTCGGCCGGCCCAAGAACTGGACCTCGCGCCGCACCCTCGACGCGAAGGCACTGCGCATCGACTTCCGCCAGGAGGTCTCCACCCCGCCCGTCGCCTCCATGGGCGGCACCTGGATCATCGAACCGCACACCACCGGCGGCTGCACGATCCGCCTGCTCCACGACTACACGGCCATCGACGACGACCCCGCGGGCCTGGCCTGGATCGACGAGGCCGTCGACACCAACTCCCGCAGCGAACTGGCCGCACTCAAGACCAACGTCGAACGCACCGTAGGGGCAGCGGAGCTGACGTTCTCCTTCGAGGACACCGTCTACGTCGACGGCGACGCCAAGGACGTCTACGACTTCGTCAACGAAGCCCACCTGTGGCACGAGCGGCTGCCGCACGTGGCCGCCGTCCGGCTGGAAGAACACGAACCCGGCCTGCAGACCCTGCAGATGGACACCCGCGCCCCCAACGGCACGATCCACACCACCAGATCGCACCGGGTCTGCTTCCCCGACGAGCGGATCCACTACAAGCAGACGACACTGCCGGCCCTGATGGACCTGCACACCGGCCGCTGGACCTTCCGCCCCACCGGATCGGGCGTGACGGCCGCCTCCCAGCACACGGTCGTGATCAAAACGGAGAACATCACCGCCGTCCTCGGCCAGGACGCCGGCGTCGCCGACGCCCGCCGGCACGTCAAGAACGCACTGAGCGCCAACAGCCGCGCCACCCTCGACCTGGCCAAGGCATACGCCGAGGGCAGGCGCTGACCGCATGGACACCCAGGTCGCCGTCGTCGGCGCGGGACCGGTCGGTCTGATGCTCGCCGGCGAACTGCGCCTCGCCGGCGTCTCGGTGGTGGTACTGGAACAACGCCCCGCCCCGACCACCGAATCCCGCGCATCCACCCTGCACGCGCGGACCATGGAACTGCTCGACCAGCGCGGGCTGGCCGAGCGGTTCCTGCCCGCACCGAACGACCTCGCCGGCCACTTCGGCGGCATCCCCCTCCCGCTGACCCTCGACAGCCCCTACGCCGGCCAGTGGAAGATCCCCCAGGCCCGCACCGAGGAACTCCTCGGCGCCTGGGCCCGCGAACTGGGCGCCGACATACGCCGCGGCCGGCAGGTCACCGACCTGACCCGCACGGCGGACCACGTCGAACTGCTCACCGACGGCCCCGGCGGCGAGCAGCGGCTGCGCGCCGCCTACGTCGCCGGCTGCGACGGCGAACAGAGCACGGTGCGCCGCCTGGCCGGCGTCGCCTTCCCCGGCAAGGACGCCGAACGCGAACTGCTGCGCGCCGACGTCGACGGCATCACCGTGCCCGACCGCCGCTTCCAGCGCCTCGCGGCCGGACTCGCCATCGCCGCCCGCCGCGCCGACGGCGTCACCCGCGTCATGGTCCACGAATTCGGCCGCCCCGCCGGCGCCCGCGAGGACGCCGGCAGCGGCGGCGAACCGGGCTTCGCCGACATCGCCGCCGCCTGGCGGCGCGTCACCGGCGAGGACATCACGGCCGGAACACCCCTGTGGGTCAACGCCTTCGGCGACACACTGCGCCAGGCCGCCCGCTACCGCACCGGCCGGATCCTGCTCGCAGGCGACGCCGCCCACCGCCAACTGCCCATCGGCGGACAGGCCCTCAACCTCGGCCTGCAGGACGCCGTCAACCTCGGCTGGAAACTCGCCGCCCACCTCAACGGCACCGCCACCGGCGAACTGCTCGACAGCTACCACAGCGAACGGCACACCGCCGGCGCCCGCGTACTGGCCAACATCCACGCCCAGGCCCTGCTGCTCCTCGGCGCCCCGAACGTCGAACCGGCCCGCTCAGTGCTCACCGAACTGATCGCCCACGAGCCGGTACGCCGCCACCTCGCCGGCACGATCAGCGGCCTCGGCATCCGCTACCGGCCGCCGGGCCCCGACCAGGACCCGCTGACCGGCACCCGCCTGCCCCCCACCCGGCTACGCACCCGGACCGGCCGAGCGGACACCGAAGCAACCCTGACGACGGCCGAACTGCTGCACTCCGGCCGCGGCCTGCTCCTCACCTTCGACCACGACACCGCCCCGGCCACCGCACACAGCGCCGCACCATGGACGGCCGCCCGCGGCCGGCTGCACACCGTACGCGCCAGACCCCCCGCACACGGCCCGCTGGCGGACCGCGCAGCCGTACTCGTCCGCCCCGACGGCTACATCGCCTGGAC
>NZ_JACBXC010000320.1 GCF_013870535.1 Streptomyces phytophilus
CCCAGCGCGCCCGTGCCGCCGGTGACCAGCACCGTCCCGGCGGGGTCGGGTGGCGCCGGGACGGTCAGCACGATCTTGCCGACGTGCCGGGCCTGGCTCATGAAGCGGTACGCCTCGGGCGCGCGCCGCACGTCCCAGGTGCGCAGCGGCAGCGGCGTGAGCACGTCCGACTCCAGCAGCGCGACGATCTCGGCGAGCATCTCGCGGATCCGGTCCGGACCGGCCTCCATCAGGTCGAACGCCCGGTACGCGACTCCCGGGTGCCGCTCCGTGACGCCGGCGGCGTCGCGGATGTCGGTCTTCCCCATCTCCACGAACCGCCCGCCCGCGCCCAGCAGTTCCAGCGAGGCGTCCACGAACTCGCGGGCCAGCGAGTTGAGGACGACGTCCATGCCCGCGCCGCCGGACGCGCGCCGGAACCGCCCGGCGAAGTCGAGGTCGCGCGAGGAGGCGATCCGCTCCTCCGGCAGCCCCAACTCGCGCAGCAGCCCCTGCTTCGACGGGCCGGCGGTCGCGTACACCTCGGCGCCCCAGTGGCGCGCCAGCTGGACGGCGGCCATGCCGACGCCGCCGGTGGCGGCGTGCACGAGCACCGAGTCGCCCTTCTCCAGCCGGCCCAGGTCGCGCAGGCCGTAGTACGCGGTCAGGAAGACGACGGGCACGGCCGCGGCCTGCGCGAACGTCCAGCCGGCGGGGATCGGCGCCAGCATGCGCCGGTCGGCGACCGCCAGCGGGCCGAACGAGTGCGGCAGCAGGCCCAGCACCCGGTCGCCGGGCACGAGGTCCGTCACGCCGGGGCCCACCTCGGTGACGACACCGGCGCCCTCGCTGCCCATGATCTGCTCGCCGGGGTACATCCCGAGGGCCATGAGCACGTCGCGGAAGTTGAGTCCGGCGGCGCGGACGGCCACCCGTACCGTCCCGGGCGCGAGGGACTCCAACGCCTCGGTGGCAGGCCGCAGTTGCAGGGACTCGATGGTCCCGGGGGCGGCGGTGTCCAGCCGCCAGGCGTCGGCGCCGGCGGGCGGGATGAGCGGCGGATCGTCGCGGAGGCGGGTGATCAGGGGGGTGTGCGGGGTGCCGTGGTGGACGGCGAGTTGGGGGGTCTTCAGCGCCTCGGCGAGGGCTCGCGGGAGGTGGGTGCGGGTGTCGGGGTGGTCGTCGGTGTCGAGGAGGTGGATACGTCCCGGGTGCTCGGCCTGCGCGGAGCGCGCCAGGCCCCACAGCGCGGTGTGCGCGGGATCGGTCGCGGGGTCCGCGTCGGTGGGCAGGGCGTGGGCGTGGCGGGTGAGGAGGACGAGGGGGGTGTCGGCGAGGCGGGGTTCGGTGAGGTGTTGCTGGAGGTGGGTGAGCAGGTCGTTGACGGCTTGGTGGGCGGCGGTGGGGGTTTGGTCGCCGGGGGCGGGGGCGTAGACGACGGCGGTGGGCTGGTGGTCGGTGGTGAGGAGGTCGGCCAGGTCGGGGTAGTGCCGGGCGGGGGTGTCCGGGACGGGTGCGGCGGGACCGAGGGTGGCCCAGCCGGCGAGGTCCGGCACGTCGGCCGGGACCTGCTGCGGGGTCCAGCGCAGGGCGTAGAGGTGGTCGGGGATGCCGGTCGGCTGGGCGCCCGCGGGCAGGGTACGCAGGGTCAGCTCGCCGACCTCGGCCACGAGGCCGCCCTGCGTGTCGTACAGGGTGATCTCGACGGTGTCGGGGCCGACAAGGGCCGCCTTGACGCGCAGGTGGGTGGCGGCGGTGGCGTGCAGCGCGACCTTGGACCACGAGAACGGCACCCGGATACCGGCATCGGGGTTGTTGCCGGTGTCGACGAGGAGGGTGTGCAGGACGGCGTCGAGGAGCGCGGGGTGGAGACCGAAGGCGTCGGGTCCGTGCTCGCCGGAGTGCTCCTCGGGCAGCACGACCTCCGCGTAACGGGTCGAGCCGTCCCGCCACAGAGCGGTCAGACCGCGGAAGCCGGAGCCGTACTCGTAGCCCTGTTTGGCCAACCATTCGTAGGTGTCGGTGAGATCGACGTCCGTGGCGCCCGCGGGCGGCCACGCGCCCTGCCACGGCTCGCCAGTCGTGTCGTCGGCGGCGGGGGTGAGGCGGCCGGTGGCGTGCCGGGTGAACGGACGGTCCGTATCGCCGTCGGGGCGGGCGTGCACGATGACCGTACGAGCCGACCCCTCACCCTCCGCGGGGTCGACGGTGACCTGAATTTGCACTCCGGCCGCCTCGGGCAGCTCCAACGGCGCTTCCAGGGTGAGGTCTTCGAGGACCGGGCACCCGGCCTCATCCCCGGCCCGCAGCGCCATCTCCACCAGCGCAGCACCCGGCACCAACACCCGACCCTGAACACGGTGCCCGGTCAGCCAGCCGTCACCGGCACGGGAGATACGACCCGTCAGCACCACCGCACCGGAGGACGCCACGGTCACCGCGGCACCCAGCAGACCGTGCCCGAACGCGCCGAGCCCCAGACCCGCCGGGTCGCCCGCGGAAACAGGCCCGGAGAGCCAGTAGCGGCGGCGCTGGAACGCGTACGTCGGCAGCGCGACCCGCCGCCCCCGGACCCCGCCGAACACCGCACGCCAATCCACCGGCACCCCAGCCGCGTAGGCCGAGCCCACGCCGGACATCAGCACGGCGGCGGCACGAGAGGCCGCAGCGTCGCCCGGCTCCTCGTCGCGCGGTGCGCGGGAGAGAGCGACCCAGTGGAGGGGTTCGTCCGGGAGGCATTCCTGTCCCATGGCGGTCAGGACCGGGGCGGGCCCGACCTCCACGAACGTAGAGACGCCGGTCCTGGCGGCGGCCTGTACACCGTCCGCGAAGCGGACGGCCTGGCGTACGTGCCGGACCCAGTACTCCGGATCGCACACCGTCTCCGCATCGGCGACCCCACCCGTGACGTTCGAAACCAGCGTCACGGACGGCTCGTGGTACTCGACGTCCTCAGCGACCCGGCGGAAGTCCGCGAGCATCGGCTCGATCAACGGCGAGTGAAACGCATGAGACACCCGGAGACGACGCGCCTTGCCGCCCTCCGCCTCCCAACGCGACACCAACCCCTCGATCTCCCCCTCATCACCGGAAATGACCACCGACCGCGGCCCGTTCACCGCCGCCACATCAACCCTGGAACAGCCCTCCAGCAGGGATTCGACCTCATCCAGGCTGCCGCGCAACGACACCATCGCACCACCCGACGGCAGCGCATCCATCAACCGCCCACGGGCAGCCACCAAACGGCAGGCATCCGCCAGCGACCACACCCCCGCGCAGTGCGCAGCGGCCAACTCGCCCACCGAGTGCCCCACCAGAACACCCGGCTCCACACCCCACGCACGAAGCTGACGGAACATCGCCACCTCGAACGCGAACAACCCCGCCTGCGTGAACTCCGTCCGATGGATGAGCCCTTCGGCACCCGTGTCCGCGAGCACCTCACCGAGCGGTCGGCTCAACAGCCCGTCAAACTGGGCGCAGACCTCGTCGAACGCCTCCCGGAAGACGGGAAAGCCGGTCAGCCCCGACCCCATCCCCGGCCACTGCGCACCCTGACCGGTGAACAGAAGCCCGACGCTGCCGCCCGTCGCCACCGGCGAAGCGTCGCCCTCGGCCACCCGCGCGAGCCCGGCCAGGAGTTCGTCCGCGTCGCAACCGACGACGACTGCCCGGTAGTCGCCCGCCGACCGCGACAGCAGTGCCGTCCCGGTGTCGACCGGGGACACCTCTGCCCCGGCCTGCGCGACGAACTCCCCCAACCGCGCGGCCTGCGCCCGCAGCGCCTCCGCACTACGCGCCGACACCACCCACGGCACCACCGGAAGGTGGTCCGAGCCGGAGTCCTCGCGCACCGGCTCGTCCGCCGGCTGCTCCAGGATCACGTGCGCGTTGGTGCCGCTGATACCGAACGACGACACCGCCGCACGCCGCGGCTCACCCGTCTCCGGCCACTTCCGCGCCTCCGTCAGCAACGCGACCGCACCCGCGTCCCAGTCGACATGTGTACTCGGCTCGTCCACGTGGAGGGTCTGCGGCAGCGCGCCGCGGCGCATCGCCTCGACCATCTTGATGACGCCCGCGACACCGGCCGCGGCCTGCGTGTGCCCGAGGTTCGACTTGATCGAGCCGAGCCACAGCGGCCGCTCGTCGGAGTGCTCCTGCCCGTACGTCGCGAGGAGCGCTTCCGCCTCGATGGGGTCGCCGAGCTTGGTGCCGGTCCCGTGGCCCTCGACCACGTCGACCTGGCCCGCGCTGAGTCCGGCGCTGGCCAGCGCCTGCTGGATGACCCGCTGCTGCGAGGGCCCGTTCGGCGCCGTCAGACCATTCGACGCACCATCCTGGTTGACGGCCGAGCCCCGCAGCACGGCAAGCACCTCATGCCCCTGCCGCCGCGCCTGAGACAACCGCTCCACCAGCAGCAGCCCCACACCCTCACTCCACCCCGTACCGTCCGCACCCTCCGCAAACGCCTTGCACCGGCCGTCAGGCGACAGCCCACGCTGCCGCGAGAACTCCACGAACGTGTTCGGCGTCGCCATGACGGTGACGCCGCCGACGAGCGCGCGGTCGCACTCGCCGTTGCGCATCGCCTGGGCGGCCAGGTGCAGCGCGACGAGGGACGAGGAGCACGCGGTGTCGATGGTCATCGCCGGGCCTTCGAGCCCGAACGCGTACGCCACCCGCCCCGACAGCACGCTCGACAGGTTCCCCGTCAGCGCGTAGCCCTCGATCTCCTGCCGTTCGGTCGACATGCGGGGCGCGTAGTCGTGGTACATGACGCCGATGTAGACGCCGGTGCGGCTGCCGCGCAGGCTGTCGGGATCGATACCCGCACGCTCACACGCCTCCCATGACGCCTCCAGCACCAACCGCTGCTGCGGATCCATCGCCAACGCCTCACGCGGCGACACACCGAAGAACTCCGCATCAAACTCCCCCGCATCGTGCAGAAAACCCCCATGACGCGCATACGACTTCCCCGACCTGCCCGGATCCGCATCAAACAGATCCGCACCCCAACCACGATCGACCGGAAACTCCGAAACCCCCTCACCCCCCGACCACACCATCTCCCACAACTCCCCAGGAGACCCCACACCACCCGGATACCGGCACGCCATCCCCACCACCACCACCGGATCATCCGCATCCACGGCGGTCACGGACACGGCGGCGGAGGCGGTGGCGGCGCCGAGGACTTCATCGCGCAGATGGCGGGCGAGGCGCGCGGGTGTGGGGTGGTTGAAGACGACCGTGGGAGCGAGGCGCACGCCCGCCGCGGCGTTGACGCGGTTGCGCAGTTCGACCGCGGTCAGGGAGTCGAAGCCGAGCGCCTTGAAGTCCTGCTCGGCGTCGACGTTCGCCGCGTCGTCGTAGCCGAGGACCAGCGCGGCCTGGGTACGGACGAGTCCGACCAGTTCGGCGTCCTGTGCCGCCGCGTCGAGACCCGCCAGCCTGCCGGCGAGGGCCGACGTGCCGGTTGCCGAACC
>NZ_JACBXC010000321.1 GCF_013870535.1 Streptomyces phytophilus
CGCAGGCTGCCCTTGCCCGGCTTGCCGCCCTTCCCGCGGCCCTTGGCGCCGCTCATCGGACGGACGCCAGGGTGAGCGGCGGCATGTGCTGGTACGTGATCGAGGGGCTGGTGCCCACCGTCTGCGAGGCCAGTTGCAGCGCGTCGTTCAGGGTCGACGCCGACTGCACGCCGAGCCGCGAGGCCGCGCTGCGGTCGGCGCCGACGAAGATGACCTGGCCCAGGTGCTGCATCGCGTGCGCGCCCCAGTACCACATGTAGAAGGGGTGCACGCCGTGGTAGGCGTAGCTCTTGCGGTAGAGGTGCGTGTACCACGGGTCGGTGGCGAACTGCTTCTCGAACTTGGCCTCGATGACCGCCGGGTCGGTGGTCTCGGCCAGCACCTCTTCGTAGAAGTCGATGTAGCTGGGGTGGTGCACGGGGTGGAACTCGTTCGGCATCGGGTGGTAGAAGATCCCGACGCCGCCCTCCCGCACGATCGGCTTGTTCAGGTACAGGTTGAAGAAGTAGCCGAGGCCCAGGCACATCGTCAGGATCGGGTTCATCACCGAGTTGACGTTGTACGGGCAGATGTACGGCAGCCCGTAGACCGCGACGTCCGCCTGCCCCTGCACCTCGGTGAGCTGCTGGCGGTGGACGTTGCGCAGGGTGATCGGGTGCACCTCGCTCGGCGCGCCGGCGTTGACGCCGGTGACCCCGTACGGCGCCTCCGACTTGTGCCACAGCCGGCGCCGCATCGACGGCGTCATCAGCGAGTTGCCGCGCCGGGAGGCGAGGTAGGCGGCCTGGTCGCCGTAGTTCCACTCCCACTCGCGCTTGTTGAGGAAGCGGGTGGCCGACGGGAAGGTGTCGTTGTTCAGCGTCGTCTCGACGGTGAACACCTTGACCTGGCCGCCGATCAGGTCGTGCATCCGGTTGTACGACTGGTGCATGGCCGACTTCGGCGGGTCGTTGAACGACCGGGAGTGCCGCAGCGTGTGCACGTTGTGGTGGTGGCGGATGCTGCGGTAGCTGGCCAGGCCCACCGACACCGACTTGGGCCCGCCGCTCATCGCCGTCGACGTGATGTTCACGTAGACGACGAGGTCGCTCTCGGCCGCCCGCCGGTTGATCTCGACCTCCTCGCCCTCCGCGGTGTCGCCGAGGTGTACGAGGTTGTCGCGGTCCTCGGCGTCGTGGTTGGTGAGGTGCTGCGGGAAGAACGACCGGAACACCCGGTCGCCCACGATGTGCTGCAGCTCCGCCGGGGTCATGCGCCGGTGCAGGGCGTTGGCGGCGATCAGCTCGACGTCGTCGACGCCCTTGGCCGCCGCCATCTCCAGCACCTGCTCGATGATCCGCTGGCGCACGTCGGGGCGGCGCATCGGCGGCAGGGGCAGCGACAGGTCGTCGAAGACGATCGTCAGCCGCATGCCGGCGAACAGCAGCTCGGGCAGGGGCTCGCTGCCGTGCGGTTCGAGCAGCGCGCGGCGGATGACCCCGTCGAGGTCGCGGATGCCGGGCAGCGAGTCGGGCGGGTAGATCACCCGGGTGCCGTGGGGCAGCCGCTCCAGCCGGAAATTCTCGCCCTCGTGCACCAGCAGGGGCGGGGTTCGTTCGTCGACTTCCAGCACGAAGCCTGGTCTGCTCACGCTCTCTCCTCAGTGTGGTCGCCGGCGCCTGCAGGGGGCGGCGGTGCGGGCGTCGGGTGCCCGGCGGCTGCGTACGGCGGTGGGGGGCGGCCGACTCCGGTGTCGGCCCCTACCCTGCCATTCGTGCCCGGTCAGCCGTCCAGGGTCGGGTCAAAGGCGATCTTGACGGAGCCCGCGGAGCCGGCCGCGAACGCGTGCTCCAGCGCGGGGCGCCACTGCTGGAGCGCGTAGCGCTCGACGTACCCGTCCAGGGGCGCGGTGGCGGCGAGCTGCACCGCCTTGTCGAAGTCGGTGCCGGCGCGGCCGTCGGGGCCCGCGTCGGGGTCGTCCGCGCCGACGTCCTCGCGGCGTCTGGTCGTGTACGCGCCCACGAGGCTCAGCTCCCGGTACCAGAGCGGGGTCAGGTCGGCGCCCCCCGGGATGCCGGACACGACGACCGTGCCCCCGGCCCGTACCGTACGCAGCGCGGTGTCGAGGCCGGCGCCGCCGCCGGTGCACTCGAAGGCGACGTCCGCCCCGCCGAGCAGGAACTCCGAGCCCATCTCGGGGCGCTGGGCGAGCGCCGAGGTCAGCCGGCGGACGACGCGCAGCGCGCGGTCCGGCTCCACGGCCTCGTCCGCGCCCAGCGCCACCGCCCGTTCGCGCTGGTGGCCGTGCTTGGCGACGACGTGGATGGTGCCGGCCTCGGTGAGCTGCCGCAGCGCCAGCACGGTGAAGAGGCCCACCGTGCCGGCCCCGATGACCAGCACCGAGGCGCCCGGCTCGATCGGCACCCGGCGCACCGAGTGGATCGCGCAGGCCAGCGGCTCGACGAGCACCGCGCGCTCGTCCGGCAGGTCGTCGGGCACCGGGCGGAGCTGGTGCTCGTGGGCGACCATGCGCTGGGCCCAGCCGCCGCCGGTGTCGGCGCAGTAGCCGGTCTGCATGCCGGGCGCGAGGTGCCCGGAGGTGATGTGGTCGCAGCGGTTGGTGTGGCCGGCGCGGCAGGCGTCGCACTCGGGCAGGCCGCGTACCGCGCAGGACAGCACCGGGTCGAGCACGACGCGGGTGCCGCGCGGGATGGTCGGCAGGTCGTCCACGGTGGTGCCGACGACCTCGTGTCCCGGTACGAACGGCGTGGACGTCAGCGCCGCCAGGTACGGCGACACGGTGCCGTTGAGCATCCCGAGGTCCGAGCCGCAGATGCCGGACAGGCTGGGCGCCAGCCGGGTCCAGCCGTCGCCCTTGGGCAGTTCGCGCCGGTCGCGGGTGAGCCGCAGCGGCGCGAGCGAGCCGGCCAGCGAGCCGGCGGCGCGGCTGCGGGTGCGGCTGAGCCCGCGGGCGGCCAGGAAGCGCGCGGGCGAACGGTGGTACTGAAGCGCCAGGCTCATCGGGCCTCTCCGTCGGATGCGGTGCGGCCGGCCGCGGGCAGGGCCCGTACGGGACGCGGCCGGGTGTGGCTGATCACGGTGCCCGCGAGCGCGTCCCAGCGGCTCGCGGTGTGCGTCCCCCAGCGGGCGATCTCCCAGCGGTGGCGCTTGGCGTGCCGGAACAGCCGGGTGTCGGGGTTGACCGCGTGCGGCCTGCCGACGGCCTCCAGCAGCGGCCGGTCCGAGTAGCTGTCGGCGTAGCCGAAGCTGGCGCCGAGGTCGACCTCCTGCTCGCGGGCGTGGGTGTGCAGCCACGCCGCGCGGCCCTCGCCGACGATCGGCGGGGTGCGCAGGAAGCCCGTGAGGACGCCGTCGTGCTCGGCGAGGCGGGTCGCCTCGATGTCGTCGAAGAGCGGCCGCAGCGGCTCCACGAGGACGTCGAGGCTCCCGGTGATGAGCACGGTGCGGTGGCCGGCGGCGCGGTGGGCGCGGATGCGGCGTACGGCCTCGGGCATCACGCGGTGCAGCAGCGCGTCGCCGACCTGCTCGGCGACCAGGGCGCGCAACTCCTCGGCGTGCGCGCCCTCGTAGCGGCGGAAGAACGAGCGCATCACGTCGCCGCGGTCGCGCCGCTCGGCGAGCAGGTAGCGGGGCGCGTTGCGGGCGAGGTCGAACAGCTCGGGGGCCCAGCGCCCGCGGGGCAGCGACGCCAGCCGGGTCCAGACGTAGGACTCGACGATGTCGGAGGCGATGATCGTGCCGTCCAGGTCGAAGACGGCGGCCGTGCTGCCGGCGGCGACGTCGCCGCCGGGCGGGAGCGCGGCGGGGTCGGTCCTGCGGGTCCTGCGGCCGCCGCCGGTTCTGGCCCGCAGCGGGGCGGTGACCTTGGGGCAGTGGACCTCTTCGAGGTACGTGTACCAGTCGATCTCGGCGGGGTCGAAGCCGTGTTCCGCGGCGCGGTCGGCGGGCAGCGCGGCGTTGAGCGCGCGCAGCTCGCGGTCGTCGTAGACGACGGCGGTGCGGGTGTAGACGCCGTACAGGTCGGAGTAGCGGCGCAGCGTCTCCAGGGAGCGCTTCTCCTTGTGCAGCCTGCTCGCCCACTCCTGGGTGCGCTCGGTGCCGGGGAGCTGGCCGAGGAGCTTGTCGGCGAAGTTCGCGGCGCGCTCGCCGGCGCCGAGCGCGAACTCCACCCGGGAGGCGCCGGGGAACGTCCACGTCGGCGGCCGGACGTGGCCGCGGCCGCTGCTCTCCGGCAGCGGGTCCCGGCGGAAGTAGGAGTACACGTGCTTGTACAGGTCACGCAGCGTGAGGGGGTTGGTGGCGCCGGAGCCGATGTGGAAGTAGTGCGGCCCGGCGCCCTCCTCGGGCGGGGCGGCCGCGGCGGCGAGGGTGGCGTTGACGACGAGGTCGACGGGGACGACGTCCATCACGGTGTCCGGCTGGCCCGGCATGTCGCGCAGCAGGCCGCTGCCGTACGCGATGATCAGCGGGTCGGCCATCTTGAAGCCGTCGATCCAGCCGGGGTACGGGTGGCGCAGCGCGCTCTCCACGATCGCGGGCCGCACGATCGACAGCGGCCTGTCCGCCCACAGTTCCTCGACGGCGCGCTCGGACATCGCCTTGGTGAAGGTGTAGACGTCGGAGAAGCCGAGGATCTCGGCGCGGGTGGCGCCGTGTTCGACGAGCCGCTCCTCGACCCAGGCGCGGCGCGCGTCCTCCGCGTCCTTGGCGGCGATCCGCGGGCCCGCCTTGCCGTGGTCGCGGCCGGCCTTCTCCAGCGCCTTGCGCAGCACCTCGGGGCGGCGGGAGGCGCGCTCGACGTCGTCGCGGGCGGCCAGGCCCTGGGCCAGCTCGCCGCGCCAGTCGACGTCGTGGGTGAGCCGGCCCTCGCGGACGAGGCCCTGGCCGCCGCTGGAGACGTACGCGGTGGAGATGTGCACGATGTGCGGCGGGCGCTGCTGCCGGCCCAGCTTCTCGTACAGCGCGACGGCGCCGGAGACGTTGCTGCGGAACGCCTCGTCGATCGGCGGGTCGAACGAGACGGACGAGGCGCAGTGGATGGCGACGTCGATGTCGTCGGGGAACTCGACGTCCGCCAGCCGGTCGAGCGCGCCCTCGATGACGGTGACGCGCCGCTCCGCCTCGGCGAACGCGACCTCGTCGCCGACCTGTTCGCGCCAGGCGCGGAAGACGTCCTTGCGCAGCAGGCGGCGGAAGCGGTCGGCGGCGCCGCCGTTGCCCCGCGGGCGGACGACGATCGAGACGCGGGTGCCGGGATGGCCGGACAGCAGCCGCTCCAGCAGCGCCTGCCCGATGAAGCCGGTGGCCCCGGTCAGCAGGACGTGCGCGTCGTCGAGTCGCCCGATGCGGTAAGTCCCCGTCACTCGTGCCCTCCCCTGGTCTGGTCTTGCATATGCCGGTCTCTGTTTCTGTTGCGGACCGGCGTCAACCGGTGGCGGGCCGCGGCACCGCCAGGTCGCCCCG
>NZ_JACBXC010000322.1 GCF_013870535.1 Streptomyces phytophilus
CCGGTCGAGCTTGGCGACGCTGCCGAGCACGGCGCCCGCGTGGATGTAGTGCGTGAGCAGCCGGGCGGCGGTGGCCAGCACGCCGGCACCGAGGTCGGCGGTGGACAGCTGGAGCAGCTGGCGGGCGATGACGGCGACGGCCAGCGGCGGTAACGGCAGCGGGATCAGTGCCATCCGGTCGCTCTCCAGCACGGACCGCACGGTGTGCAGCCGGCGGACGACGGCGGCGGGCGCGGCGGCGGGGTGGAGCACGACGAGGAAGCCGTGCTGCTCCAGCACGGCGGACACCTCCGCCAGCGCCTCCTCCAGGGGCTGTTCCCGCGGGTGGCGCAGCGCCATCACCGCGGGTCCCGGGAGGCCGGGCGGGCCCTGCCGGCCGAGCGGCCCGTACCGGCCGGGGGCGGGGAGCACGAGGTCGGGGCTGGTGACTGCGATGGCTGTTGGCACGTCGGGCGTCCCCCCACCGGTCTCAGACACGCTCTGAGCACCATAACCGGGACGTGGGCTGCGGAAACACCTTTTGTGCAAAGAGGGTTGGGGGTGCGCGGCGGCGGGCCGGGGGCCGGGCGGACGGAGCCGTTCCCCGCGCGGCCGTCGTACGGGAAGACTTGACACCCGCATTGGTCTGGACCAAGTTGTGCGGCGCACACCCTGCACCGAGCCCACCATCCCTGACCCGTACGTCCCCTGCCACCCACTACCCCGCACGGTCCCGCTCCTCACGCGCTCCCCCGTCACGGAGGCCCCCGTGTTCCGAGCACGCAGACCCCGCACGCCCCGCACGGCCCACGCCGTCCCCACCGTCCGCAGGTCCTTCCGGCGGCTCGCCGTCGCCGCGGCCGGCGGCCTGATCGCCACCCTCCTCGGCGCCCCGCTGGCCGCGAGCGCCGAACCCAACCTCGTCCAGAATCCCGGCTTCGAGTCCGGCCTCAGCGGCTGGACCTGCTCCGGCACCGCCGGCACCACCGTCGCCACTCCCGTGCACTCCGGCACCGCGGCGCTGCGCGCCGCCCCGGCCGGACAGGACTACGCGCGCTGCACGCAGAGCGTCGCGGTCAAGCCCAACTCCGCGTACGAGCTGAGCGCGTGGGTGCAGGGCTCGTACGTCTACCTGGGCGCGTCCGGCACCGGCACCACCGACGTGTCGACCTGGACCTCCGGTGCGTCCTCGTACAGTCAGCTCAAGACGAACTTCACCACCGGGCCGAACACCACCTCGGTGACGGTCTACACCCACGGCTGGTACGGCCAGCCCGCCTACCACGCCGACGACATCAGCCTCACCGGCCCCGGCGGCGACCCGGGCACCATCCCCGCCGCGCCCACCGGCCTCGCCGTCACCGGCACGGCCGCCCGCTCCGTCTCGCTGGGCTGGTCCCCGGTCACCGGCGCGACCGGCTACCACGTCTACCGCGACGGCACCAAGGTGCTCAGCACGAGCGGCGCCTCCGCGACCGTCACCGGGCTGGCGCCCTCGACCGCGTACCAGTTCCAGGTGACCGCGACCAACGCCGCCGGCGAGTCGCCGAAGACCGCGGCCGTCACCGGCACCACCACGCCCGACAGCGGCGGCGGCCCGGGCGTGCCGAAGCACGCGGTGACGGGTTACTGGCAGAACTTCAACAACGGCGCCGCGGTGCAGAAGATCCGCGACGTCAGCGGCCAGTACGACATCATCGCGGTCGCCTTCGCCGACGCGACCGCCACGCCCGGCGCGGTGACCTTCAACCTCGACTCGGCCGGGCTCGGCGGCTACACCGTCGCCGAGTTCAAGCAGGACGTCGCCGCCAAGCAGCAGGCCGGCAAGTCCGTGATCATCTCGGTCGGCGGCGAGAAGGGCACGGTCTCGGTGAACTCCTCCGCCGCGGCCACGAACTTCGCGAACAGCCTGTACGCGCTCATGCAGGAGTACGGCTTCGACGGGGTGGACATCGACCTGGAGAACGGCGTCAACTCCACCTACATGACGCAGGCGCTGCGCCAGCTGTCGCAGAAGGCGGGCCCCGGCCTCGTCATCACGATGGCACCGCAGACCATCGACATGCAGTCGACCGCCGGCGAGTACTTCAAGACGGCGCTCAACATCAAGGACATCCTCACCGTCGTCAACATGCAGTACTACAACAGCGGGACGATGCTCGGCTGCGACGGCGGCGTGTACGCCCAGGGCACGATCAACTTCCTCACCGCCCTGGCCTGCATCCAGCTCGAAGGCGGGCTCGCGCCCTCGCAGGTGGGCCTCGGCCTGCCGGCGTCCACCCGCGCCGCGGGCGGCGGCTACACCGCGCCGTCCGTCGTCAACGCCGCGCTCGACTGCCTCGCCCGCGGGACGAACTGCGGCTCGTTCAAGCCGCCGCGGACGTACCCCGACCTGCGCGGCGCGATGACCTGGTCGACCAACTGGGACGCCACCGCGGGCAACGCCTGGTCCGGCGCCGTGGGGCCGCACGTGCACGCCCTGCCCTGACCGGCCGTCCGCGGCCGGCCGCCTCCCGCACTGCCGGCCGCGCCGACGGCCCCGGCCCGCCCGCCCGCGCAACCGGGCGGGCGGGCCCTTTCCTCTCCGGTTCCTATCCGGCTCCTGTCCGGGCACCCGGCCCCGCTACCAGGGCAGGTCCCTGATCTGCTGCACGCACAGCACGATGAAGAGCATCCCGGAGACGGTCAGCAGGGAGTTGCTGAGCGCGCCGTTGCGCCACTGCCGCGGGGTGCGGTCGGTGTTGAGCAGCCACACCAGCGTCAGGGCGAGGAACGGCATGAAGAACGCGCCGAGCACGCCGTACGTGATGACGATGGCGAACGGCTCGTCGAGCCAGAGCAGCGTCATCGGCGGGAACGTCAGCCACAGCAGGTACGCGCGGAACGGCAGCGACCGCTCGCGGCTGCCCGCGGCGACCTCCTTCGCGCTGCCGTCGCCGGCGCCGCGCCCGCCGCGCACGTTCTCCACGAAGTCCGCGAAGAGCAGGCTGACGCCGTGCCAGACGCCGATGAGCGAGGTGAACGAGGTGGCGAAGAAGCCGACGAGGAAGAGGTTCGCGGTGGCCGCGCCGTACCGCTCCTCCAGGATGTCGCCGAGGTCGACCAGGCCCTTGTCGCCGGACTCCAGCGAGAGGTTCGTGGAGTGCAGCAGCTCCGCGCCGACGAGCAGCATCGCGACGACGAAGAGGCCGGTGGTGATGTACGCGACCCGGTTGTCCAGCCGCATGACCTTCAGCCAGCCGATGTCCGTCCAGCCCTTGGCGTTGACCCAGTAGCCGTACGCGGCCATGGTGATCGTGCCGCCGACGCCGCCGATCAGGCCCAGGGTGTAGAGCAGCGAGCCGTCCGGCAGCGTGGGCCACAGCCCGGCGAAGGCGTCCCCGGCGTTCGGGGAGACGCGGATCGCGACGTAGACGACGACCACGAACATGACGCCGACCAGGACGGTCATGACCTTCTCGAAGACCGCGTAGCGGTTGAACCAGACGAAGGCCAGGCCCGCCAGGCCGGTGAGGATGCCCCAGGTCTTCAGGTCCGGCCCGTCGGGGAAGAGCGCGACGAGCGGCAGCGCGGACGACGACATGGCGGTGGCGCCGTAGACGAAGCCCCAGATGACGACGTAGATGGCGAAGTAGACGGAGGTCCAGGCGCCGAGGGTGCGCCAGCCCTCGAACAGGGTGCGGCCGGTGGCCAGATGCCAGCGGCCGACGGCCTCGGCGAGGGCGACCTTGACGACGCAGCCTATGACGGCGGCCCAGAGCAGGGTGTAGCCGAACTTGCTGCCGGCGAGCAGCGTGGCC
Organism: Streptomyces phytophilus; assembly: GCF_013870535.1. GTDB lineage: Bacteria > Actinomycetota > Actinomycetes > Streptomycetales > Streptomycetaceae > Streptomyces > Streptomyces phytophilus. Next base: position 3,780 of record NZ_JACBXC010000322.1, read on the forward strand.
ACCAGGTCCCCGGCGCCCACGCCGGTGGCGGCGACGACGATCCCCGGCCCGATGTGGCGCCACCTGGCCTTTCTCATCTCCGGCGGTGCGGACGCGGGCTCGGTGCGGTCAGCCATGAGCGGCTCCTTCGCAGCTCGTCCCCCCTGTGATCTCCGGCATTGAAAGGGATCCGCGGACGGCCGCACAAGAGGGCGTACGCAACGGAACACACCTGCGGACGGCCGGGGGGCCTCTTGACCTGACCACGCCAGGTTCAGAACCATTGACCCGCACCACAGCCCCACACGACACGACGTCGCCATGCACCACCCCACACCCTCCACATCCAGGAGCAGGCATGCGACTACGCATTCGGTCGGTGACCCTGACCGCGGTGCTCTCCCTCGCCGCCGCCGGCGCCCTCAGCGCCGCCGGCGCCGAACCCCCCGACGGGCCGGCGGAGCCGGGCGCTCGCCGCGCAGGCCCAGCAGAGCGAGGAGATCCGCCAGTACGAAGTCGCGGGTCAGACCGGCCGCGAGGCCCGTACCCGCCTCGCCGCCACCGGCGTGTCCGTCGACGAGGCGCGCGACCACTCCGTGGTCGTCTCCGCCGACGGCGCCCAGGCCCGGCAGCTGCGCGCGCTGGGCTACCGGCTCAAGCAGCTCCCGGCCCCGCCCGCCCGGCTCGCGGACGAGCCCCCCGCGGCGCTCGACTTCCCGCCGGCCGACTCCGGTTACCACAACTACGCGGAGATGACCGCGGAGATCGACCGGATCATCGCGGAGAAGCCGGACCTCGTCAGCAAGCAGGTCATCGGCACCTCGTACGAGGGCCGCGACATCGTCGCCGTCAAGGTCAGCGACAACGTGAGCGCCGACGAGGACGAGCCCGAGGTCCTCTTCACCCACCACCAGCACGCCCGCGAGCACCTGACCGTCGAGATGGCGCTGTACCTGCTGGGCGAGTTCGCCGACGGCTACGGCAGCGACCAGCGGATCACCGACGTCGTCGACGGCCGGGAGATCTGGATCGTGCCGGACCTGAACCCGGACGGCGGCGAGTACGACATCGCCACCGGCGCGTACCGCAGCTGGCGCAAGAACCGCCAGCCGAACTCCGGCTCCAGCGCGGTCGGCACGGACCTCAACCGCAACTGGGACTACCGCTGGGGCTGCTGCGGCGGCTCCTCCTCCAGCCCGTCGAGCGACACCTACCGCGGCAGCGCCGGCGAGTCGGCCAAGGAGGTCAAGGTCGTCGCCGACTTCGCGCGCAGCCGGGTCGTGGGCGGCGAGCAGCAGCTCACCGCGGGGATCGACTTCCACACGTACAGCGAGCTGGTGCTGTGGCCGTACGGGTACACGTACGACGACACCGGCCCGGGGCTGACGCAGGACGACCGCGACGCGTTCGCCGCGGTCGGGGAGAAGATGGCCGCGAGCAACGGCTACACGCCGCAGCAGTCGAGCGACCTGTACATCACGGACGGGTCCATCAACGACTACCTCTGGGGCGACCAGAAGGTCTTCAGCTACACGTTCGAGATGTACCCGCGCTCGGCGGGCGGCGGCGGGTTCTACCCGCCCGACGAGGTCATCGAGCGGGAGACCAGCCGCAACCGGGACGCGGTGCTGCAACTGCTGGAGAACGCCGACTGCATGTACCGCTCGATCGGCAAGGAGGGCGAGTACTGCGGCTGACGCCGGC
>NZ_JACBXC010000323.1 GCF_013870535.1 Streptomyces phytophilus
CGGTCCGGGGGCGTTCGGTCCGGTGACGTTCCGTCGGGCGGCGTTCAGTCCGGCGGCGCACCCGCCGACAGCGGGCCCGCTCTCGTCGTGCTCCTCTACGACGGCGAAGTGCTCGACCACGTACCCGCCGAGCCCCACGACCGCCCCGTGACCGCCGCCGTCACCCCCTCCGCGGTGCACCGCTTCCCGCCGCCGTAGCCGCCCCGCCCCGGGACCCGTACGCCTCACGGCGACAGCGTCATCGTGTCCTTCGCGGCCTCTTGCACCGCCTTGGCCGAGAACGGCCACTCGTACAGCTCGCCCTTCGCCCACGCCGTCGTCTGGTCCGTGTAGTTGGGGTGGAAGGCGTGCCCGGAGGCGCCGGAGAGGTTGACCCACCCCGAGGCGTCCAGGTCCGCCAGGTCCACCACCATCCGCATCGAGGGCACCCACAGCACGTCGTATCCGCCCGCCGCGTTCCAGCCGGTGGCGTTGACGGCCGCCTCGCCGCCGCTGAGGTTCCACGGGCCGCGGTTGAGCAGCCACTGCACGACGCCGGGCCCCTCGGTGCCCAGTGTCTGGTTGCGCAGCATCAGCCGGTGCAGGCGGCCCCAGGACCAGGTGTCGATGTCCTTGCCCAGCTCGGCGGTCAGCTCCCAGCGGGCGTCGTCCATGGCGTGCTCGAAGACCTCGTCGCGGTTCTCGTCGAGGGGCTCGCCGTCGCTGCCGGTGGTCTTCCACCAGCGGTTGTCCTCGTCCTTGAGGATGGTCCGTACGACCTCGAACCACCGGTCGCCGCCGTCCGGCTGGGCGGCGTCCGCGTCGCGCTCGCCGCACTCGCGCACGGTGGCCGGGCCGTCGGGGTCGGCCGCCGGGTTGGCGGGCGGCACGTTCAGGCACTCGCCGTCCGGGCGCAGCTCCTTGGGCATCTTGTCGCCGAAGGTGATCTTGAGGATGTTGCGCCAGACGGCGTTGAAGTACGCGGCCGCCGAGGAGTCGGTGTCCTGGCTGTAGTCCCAGTCCTTCAGCAGGTCCTGGGCCTCGCGCACCATCGGGTCGTCGATCTCTATCTCCAGCAGCAGCGGGGTGAGGAGTTCGGCGATCTCGCTGTGGTTGTCGAGCTGCATGGTGCGCATGTCGTCGGGGGAGATCTTCCCGCCGTCCTTGATCTTCTCCTCGATGAGGTCGGAGATGCGCTGGCTGCGGGTGCCGTAGCCGGGATCGGTGGTCAGAAGATACGGGTAGTCGTCCTCGTCGACGACTGCCTGGTTGGCGGTGACGATGTAGCCGCGGTCGGGGTTCAGCTCCCAGGGCAGCGCTTCGAAGGGGATGTAGCCGTTCCAGGAGTACGCCGGGTCCCAGCCGGGGGCGGGCAGGCTGCCGTCGCCGCTGCCGCGCCGCGGGATCTTGCCGGGCGCCTGGTAGCCGATGTTGCCGTCGGTGTCGGCGTAGACGAGGTTCTGCGAGGGGACGGCGAAGTCGCGGGCGGCCTTGCGGAACTCCTCGAAGTCCGCGGCCCTGTTTATGCCGAAGACGGCGTCCATGGTGCTGGACGGCTCCAGGGCGGTCCAGCGGAGCGACACGGCGTAGCCGTCGCCGCGGTCGGGCGCGGAGTTGCCCACGGGGGCTTCCTTGCCCACCTCGGCCAGCTCGTCGCTGCGGTCGGAGATCACGGGTCCGTTGCGCGTGGTGCGTACGGTGATGCGTTTGTCCTCCCCGCCCGCGACCTTGATCAGCTCTTCACGGGTGCCGAACTCGCGCGCCTCGCCGTCGTACAGGTAGCCGTCGTCCTCGACCTTCTCCAGATACAGGTCGGCGACGTCCGCGCCCAGGTTGGTCAGCCCCCAGGAGATGTCGGCGTTGTGGCCTATGACGACGCCGGGCATGCCGGAGAAGGAGAAGCCGCTGACCTCGTACGGGCAGTCGTCGCTGACCCTGGTGCACTGCAGGCCCATCTGGTACCAGACGGAGGGCAGCTGCGCGGACAGGTGCGGGTCGTTGGCGAGCAGCGGCTTCTCTGTGGTGGTCAGGTCGCCGGAGACCACCCAGGAGTTGGAGCCGATGCCGCTGCCGCTGGGGCCGAGGAGGGCGGGGATGTCGTCCATGGTCTTCGCCAGCGAGCCCATCTGGCTGCTGAGGCCCGTGGCGGCGGCACTGTACGTGCCCTGCGCCCCCGGCACCCCCTGCGCGCCGCCGGCGCTCCGCGGCGCGTAGCCGTCGGTGGTGGCGGAGCCGCCCTCCACGATGGGCCTGTTGCGCTTGTACGGGTACGGCGGGTACAGGTCGGCGATCTCGCCCTCGTCGAAGCGCTGGGAGAGCAGCGAGCGGTCGATCTCGTCCTCGACGTTGGCCCGCAGGTCCCAGGCCATCGCCTTCAGCCAGGCGACGGAGTCGACGGGGGTCCACTTCTCCGGCTCGTAGTCGTTGACGAACCCCAGGGCGGCGTACTCCACGGACAGGCTGGAGCCGCCGTGGTCCGCGAGGTAGGCGTTGACCCCGTCGGCGTAGGCCCGCAGATACTTCTTGGTCTCCGCCGAGAGCTTCTCGTCGTACTCCTTCTGCGCCACCTGCCGCCAGCCCAGCGTGCGCAGGAACTCGTCGGTCTCGACCTGCTCCTTGCCGAACATCTCCGACAGCCGGCCCGACGTCATGTGGCGGCGGACGTCCATCTCCCAGAAGCGGTCCTGCGCGTGCACGAAGCCCTGTGCCTTGAAGAGGTCCTCGGCGCTGTCCCCGTACAGCGTCGGCACCCCGCGGGCGTCGCGCTTGACCGTGACCGGCGAGGCCAGACCGGGCAGTTTGAGCGACCCCGTCGTCTGCGGGAAGGAGTCGCGCACCGTGCTGACGGTCCAGAACGCGGCGGCGCCGACGCCCAGCACCAGCACGGCTGCGAGCCCGATCGCGACGTAGATGAGGCGGCGCCTCTTGCCTGCCGTGCGGCCGTTCTCGTTGACGGGCATGCCTGTCCTTCTGGAGCCAGCGGAGCACTTGCTGGAGCAACCTTAGGCGCCCGGTCAAGGGGCTCTGTACGGCCCCTGGGCTGTCCCCCGAAGCAGCAGGCGGACGGTCACTCCGGGTAAATTCTCCGTCAAGGTAGTAAAGACGAGAGGGAGAAAGCTGTCAGTCGAAGAACTCAACAAGCTCGCGCTCGTCGCCGCCCTGGTTCTGCTGGTCGCGGTCGCGGCGGTTCGGCTCGCGTCCCGCAGCGGCCTGCCCAGCCTCCTGCTGTACATGGGCATCGGCGTCCTCGTCGGCGAGGACGGCCTGTTCGGCTACGGCTTCGACGACGCCGAACTCACCCAGGTGTTCGGCTACGCGGCCCTCGCCCTGATCCTCGCCGAAGGCGGCCTCAGCACGACGTGGAGCGAGATCAAACCCGCGCTGCCCGCGGCGGCCGTGCTGTCCACGGCGGGCGTCGCGGTCAGCGTCGGCGTGACGGCGACCGCCGCGCACTACCTGGTCGGCCTGGAGTGGAAGCAGGCGCTCATCATGGGTGCCGTCGTCTCCTCCACGGACGCGGCGGCGGTCTTCTCCGTGCTGCGCAGGGTGCCGCTGCCGAAACGGGTCACGGGCGTGATGGAGGCCGAGTCCGGGTTCAACGACGCCCCCGTGGTCATCCTGGTCGTCGCTTTCTCCACCTCCGGGCACATCCATGCCTGGTACCTGCTCCTCGGCGAGATCCTGCTGGAGCTGACCATCGGGGCGGCGCTGGGGCTGGCGATCGGCTGGCTGGGCTCCATGGCGCTTCGGCACGTGGCGCTGCCGGCCTCCGGCCTCTATCCGATCGCAGTGATGGCCATCGCCATCGTCGCGTACGCCGTGGGCGCCCTGGCGCACGGCAGCGGCTTCCTGGCGGTCTACCTGGCGGCGATGGTCCTGGGGAACGCCAAGCTGCCGCACTGGTCGGCCACCCGCGGCTTCGCCGACGGGGTGGGCTGGCTGGCGCAGATCGGGATGTTCGTCCTGCTCGGGCTGCTGGTGACGCCGCACGAGCTGGGCGACGACATCCTGCCGGCGGTGATCGTCGGGCTCGTGCTCACCGCGGTGGCGCGGCCGGCGTCGGTGATCGTGAGCCTGCTGCCGTTCCGCATCCCGTGGCGGGAACAGGCACTGATGTCATGGGGAGGGCTGCGCGGCGCGGTGCCGATCGTCCTGGCAACGATCCCGATGGTGAACGACGTGCCCGACTCCGGCCGCGTGTTCAACATCGTCTTCGTCCTCGTCATCGTCTACACGATGGTGCAGGGTCCGACGCTGCCCCTGGTGGCGCGGTGGCTGCGGCTCGGGGACGGCGACGGGGCGTACGACCTGGGCATCGAGTCGGCGCCGCTGGAGCGGGTGCGGGGGCACCTGCTGTCGCTGTCGGTGCCGGAGGGGTCGCGGATGCACGGGGTGGAGGTCGGCGAGCTGCGGCTGCCCCCGGGGGCGGCGGTGACGCTGGTGGTGCGGGACGGGACCAGTTTCGTGCCGTCGCAGACGGACATCCTGCGGCGGGGGGACGAGCTGCTGGTGGTGACGACGGACAGGGTGCGGGACGCGACGGAGCAGCGGCTGCGGGACGTGGGGCGGGGCGGCAAGCTGGCGCGGTGGCTGTCGGCGGACGAGCGGAGGGCGAAGTAGGCCGGTGGGCGGGCCCGCGGGGGCGGGCCCGTCCGGGCGGGCAGGGGGCCCGGGCCGGCGGTCGTCGGCGCGGGGTGGTGTTCGGTAGGGTCGGGGTGGAATTCGTACGAACAGTTGTCTCTGTCTGATGCAGGGCCGGCGCGCCTGACCGGTGCGCACAGCGGACGGCCCTCGGTGCGTGGCACTACCAGGCAGCAGGAAGGACCGGGCCGTGTCGCGCCCGCCCCAGCCTTCGTCTTCGCCCTCCCCTTCGGGATCTCCCTCCCCTTCGGGATCTCCTTCGCCTACGCGGTCTCCGTCGTCCTCGGGACCGGCCGGTGCCCGGCCCGGCTATCTTCAGTTGCTGCGCACGCCCGGGGCGCGGAGCTTCGTCCTCCCCGGCTTCGCCGCTCGCCAGCCGTTCGCGATGCTGACCATGAGCATCGTGCTGCTGGTGCAGCACACGTCCGGCTCGTACACCCTGGCCGGGACGGTGGCCGCCGCGGCGGGACTGGCCATGGCGCTCTGCGCGCCCGTCGGCGGCAAACTCACCGACCGCTACGGGCAGCCCGCAGTACTGCTGCCGAGCGTGCTGCTGCACGCCGCCTCCGTGGCCCTGCTGAGCGTGCTCGCGCTGGCGGGTGCGCCGGGGTGGGCGCTGGTGGCCGCGGCGGTGCCGACGGGTGCGTCCATACCCCAGATCGGGCCCATGGTGCGGGCGCGTTGGTCGCATCTCTTCGCCGCCGGGCCTGATCCGCGTACGCCGCTGCAGCACACGGCGACGGCGTTCGAGTCGGTGACGGACGAGTTCACGTTCGTCGTCGGGCCGGTGCTGGCCGCGGCGCTGTGCACGGGGGTGCATCCGGCGGCGGGGCTGGTGG
>NZ_JACBXC010000324.1 GCF_013870535.1 Streptomyces phytophilus
GCGGATGAACTGCTCCACGTAGTCCGCGCCCAGGCCGTTGCCCGCGTAGTGGGCGCGGGCCATGTCGATCTTGGTGAACACGTCCTCGTAGCCCGTGTTCCGGTTCTCCTCGTCGAGGTAGATCATCGCGCCGCTGATGTTGAAGAACGTGATCATCTCGGCGCAGTCCTCCGGCACGGCCAGCGTGTGGATCTCGCCCGGCGGCTCGTAGACGAAGTGGCCCTGCTCGGCCACCCACGGGTGCTCGTAGTAGTGCCACTTGCCCTTGATCACGTACCCGAAGACCGCGCCCGGGTGCCGGTGCCGGGAGACGATGCCGGCGGCGGTGACCTTCAACAGGTTGCACCACTGGCCCGTGACCGTATTGAAGAGCAGCGGCCGGAACCACACATTGGGCGCCTGCGGCACCCACACGCGCTCGTCCTCGGGGACGGCCGCGACGGCGAGTTCGGGCGGCAGCGACGTGGTCGCCGCGATGACGGCTGGGGCTACTTCATTGGCCATCCCCCAACGAAGCCAGTTGTCCGAATGCTGGTCAAGGGCCGACTTTCGAATAGCGGCATTCGTCGGGCGGATATGGCTGTCACGAGCATTGCGCCGTGCACGACTGTTGCCCCCGCGTAGCCCGCAACTTAGCCTGAGGGCGGCTGTTGATCACTGGTGCCGTTGTGCTGATCGGGCTGGGTCGGGCTGGTTTGGGCGGGAAGACGCGCTGCTTCGGTGCGGGGTGAGGGCAAGATGTTGAACCCGGATGTCAGGCTGGAATGGTTCGTCTCCTTCCTCGCGGTCATCGAAACGGGGAGCTTCGTCGCCGCGGCCGAGTCCACCAAGCGGTCCCAGCCCCGCGTCAGCATGCACGTCGCCGCGCTGGAGCGCGAGATCGGCCTGCCCCTCTTCGACCGCCGCAAGCGCCCCGTGGAGCTGACCGAGGCCGGCGTCGTCCTCGCCGACCACGCCCACGAGATCCTGCGCGCGCTGGAGTCCGCGGAGGCCGCGATGGCCCCGTGGCGCAGCGGTGCCCGCGGTGTGGTGACGCTCGGTTCGTACCCGAGCGCGAGCGCCGCGTTCGTGCCGGCCCTGCTCCAGGGGCTGGCGCGGACGAGCCCCGAGGTGCGGGTGGTGCTGGTGGAGCGGTCGACGCTGGAGCTGGACGACGCCCTGACCTCCGGCGCCGTCGACGTGTACCTGCGTCCGATGTCGCCGCCGCCGTCGTCCGCCTCCGTGCGCAGCCGGTTGCTGTGGGGGGAGTCGCTGGTCGCGATCCACCCCAGTGAGCACGCGCTGTCCGACGTGCCCGACCCGCTGTCGATCGACGCCGTCGCCGAGCACCCCATCGTCTCGATCGGCCGGCTCGACGCCCCGGAGACCCCCGACTTCGAGACGTACCGGACGTTTCGCGACTGCGGCCACGAGATCGAGCCCGTGCAGGCCACCAACCAGCCGCAGACGCTGGTCTCGCTGGTCCGCCAGGGCATCGGCGTCGGCGTGACCAACTCGCTGGCCGCCCAGGTCGCCGACGTCGACGGCGTCCGCGTACGGCGGTTGAAGGGGGCCCCGGAGCGCCGCGTGGCGGTCTGCTGGGACTCCTCGCGCCCGCTCACGCCGTCGGCCCGTACGCTGCTGCGCGCCATCGTCCGGGCCCGGATCCCGGCCGGCACCCACGCGGTGCCCGCCGCGGCGTGACCGGGCGTGCGTACGTATCCGACGGGTGCGGCCCGGCACATCAGCTTTGCGAATACTGTCATTCGCAATTCAGTCTTAACGCCCTGGCAGTCCGCTTCTAATGTTTCCGTAGCCGGAACCATGCACGGCTGGGACCGAATGAAGGGAGAGGGGCGTTGACGGAGGAGTCTGATTCCCGGACCGGGGATCTGCACGGCCGTCGTGCGCTCATTACGGGAGCGGGCAGCGGAATCGGGCGCGCAGTTGCGCTCGGACTCGCGGCCGTCGGCGCCGACTTGGTATTGCTGTCGGAGCGCGACAATCTCGACCCGGTGGCCAAAGAGGCCGCTGAATGGGGAGTTTCCGTCACTCGCGTGCACGTCGACCTGACCGATGCCGGAGCCCGTAGAGGCGAGATCAGTCAACTTGTCGAGAGATTCGACCTGGACATTCTGGTCAACAATTCCGGACTCATTCGCAGAGCCCCGGCCGCGGAATTCGGGGACGCCGACTGGTACGACGTGGTGGAGCTGAACCTGCACGCCGCATTCGAGCTGACCCGGGCCATCGGCGCGGGGATGCTGGAGCGCGGTTACGGCAAGATCATCAACATCGCGTCGGTGCTGAGCTTCCAGGGCGGGATGTACGTCCCGTCGTATACGTCGAGCAAGCACGCCCTCGTCGGACTGACCCGCGCGCTGGCCAACGAATGGGCCGGCCGCGGCGTCAACGTCAACGCCGTGGCCCCCGGCTACATCGACACCGCCGTGACCTCGGAGCTGCGCGCCGACGGCGTCCGCAGCAGCGAGATCCTCGCCCGCATCCCCGCCGGCCGGTGGGGTCGCCCCGCCGACATCGCCGGACCCGTGGTGTTCCTCGCCTCGCCCGCCGCCGACTACATCCACGGTCACGTCCTGGCCGTCGACGGCGGCTGGCTGTCGCGCTGAACCCCCCGCTGCGGCACAGCACGCACGTACGAGATCGGAGCCAATTCGAGATGACGACGACCATCCCGCCGGAGACCATCGCGGCCTTCCACGGCATAGCCACCGCGTCGGTGGCCGACGCCGTGGAGCAGAAGGGCGTACGGGGCTACCTCACCGGGAGCATCAAAGCGGTGCTGCCGGGCAAGTTGGTGGGCCCCGCGGTGACGGTGCAGGAGGTGCCCTCCCACGTGTCGGAGCCCCCCACGCACGCGCTGCGCGCCATCGACGAGTCGGCGCCGGGCAGCGTCATCTGCATCGCCGCCGGCGGCGCCGACGTCGCGGTGTGGGGCGGGCTGATGGCCGCGGGCGCCGTCACCAACGAGATCGCCGGCGCCGTGCTCGACGCGGGTGTCCGGGACGTCGAGGAGATCCGCCGCGACTACCCCGAACTCCCCATCTATGCCCGCGGCGCCGTGCCGGCCACCACCGTCGGCCGCTACCGGACCGTCTCGCTCAACGAGCCGGTCGAGGTCGGCGGCGTGTCCGTACGCCCCGGCGACCTGATCGTCGCCGACAGCGACGGCGTCGTGTGCGTGCCGCTGGAGCTGGTCGCCGAGGTGCTGGCGCTGGCCACGGACATCGAGGAGCGCGAGCGGGAGCAGACGCGGCTCATCCGGGAGTCCGGCTCGCTGCGCGGCGGCCTCGAAAAGTACCAGCGGATCTGACGGCGGCGGACATGGACAACGACATCCTCGCCATCGGCGAGCCCCTGCTGGAGTTCAACGCCCGCGCGGAGGGCCGCGAGCCCGTCGCGCCGGGCGACGACTTCGCCGTCGGCTACGGCGGCGACTCGTCGAACTTCGCGGTGGCCGCGCAGCGCTCCGGCGCGCGCACCGGCTACGTCACCCGCATCGGCGACGACGACTTCGGCGACGCCCTGCTGCGGCTGTGGCAGCGCGAGGGTGTCGGCACCGAGCACGTCGTCCGGGAGGCCGGCGGGCGTACCGGGATCTACTTCATCTCCCGTACGCCCGCGGCCAGCAGGTTCACGTACTACCGCGCGGACTCGCCGGCCAGCAGGCTCACCCCGGCCGACGTGCCGGCCGAGGCGATCGCGCGGGCGCGCATGCTGCACGTCACCGGGATCACCCAGGCCATCGGCCCGTCCGCCTGCGACGCGGCCTTCCACGCCATGGAGCTGGCCCGCGGCAGCGGCACGCTGATCGGCTACGACCCCAACTACCGCCCCGCGCTCTGGCCCGTGGAACGGGCCCGCGCGGTGGTCATGCGCAGCATCGAGCTGTGCGATGTGGCACTGCCGAACCTGGAGGAGGGCAGGCTGCTCACCGGCCTGCACGAGCCCGAGGAGGTCCTCGACGCCTTCGTGCGCCGCGGGCCCGGCATCGTCGTGCTCAAGATGGGCGACCAGGGCGCCCTGCTGGCCCACGAGGGCACCGTGACCCGCATTCCGCCCCACCCGGTGCGGGCCGTCGACCCCTCAGGGGCCGGCGACACCTTCGACGGCGCGTTCGCGGCCCGGCTCCTGGAGGGTGCCGTACCGCTGGAGGCGGCCCGCTACGCGGCCGTCGCCGCCGCGCTCACCACCACCGGACCGGGAGCGGTCCTGCCGATTCCGCACCGGGCCGCGGTGGACGCGCTGCTCCCCGGCGCTCCCACACCAGCCCCGTAGCCGTACGGATCAGGAGAGACTCATGTTTCGCGCAACACGTCACATAGCAGTGGCGGCGGCTTGTTCGGGAGCCCTGCTGCTGGCCGCCTGCGGCGGCGACTCGACCGTGGACGACGACGTCGACGGTGGTTCGGGCGGCACCGAGCCGACCAAGCTGTCCGCCGGCTACGTCTCCGCCATCGACCAGATCGGCCTGCCGGCCGGCGTCGAGGCGGGCTACTTCGACGAGCAGAACCTCAACGTGAAGCTGAAGGAGCCCTACCCGACCGGCGTGGACGCGCTCAACGCGCTCCAGGCCGGCGAGGTCGACGTGGTCCAGGTCGGCACCCCGGCCATCGCCGCCGCCCAGCAGGGCATCGACCTGGTGCTCGTCGGCAACTACACCGGCTCGTCCTCGCAGCTCAGCATCGACGAGACGATGGCCGTGGTGGCCGGCGGCGACTCCGGCATCGACGGCAAGGACCTCTCGACGCTGCGCGGCAAGCGCATCGGCGTCTCCGAGGGCTCGATCAACCACCTCTACCTCCTCGGCCTGCTGGAGGAAGCGGGGCTGAAGGCCGGCGACATCGAGATCGTCAACACCGAGCCGCCGGACATGGCGGTCGCGCTGGAGACCGGCGGCATCGACGCGGGCATCGTCTGGGACCCGTGGCCGATCACCATGACCGAGCAGGTCGACGGCTCCGAGGAAGTCCTGCGCGGCGGCGGCTACATCCCGTTCATCGGCTACCTGGTGACCACGCGCGAGTACGCCGAGAAGAACCCCGCGGTCATCGAGCAGTTCCTCACCGCCCGCGCGCAGACCGACCAGTGGATGCGCGAGAACCCCGACGACGCCGCCGACTCGGCGACGCGCTGGCTGCCGGGCACGGAGAAGAAGGTCGCGACGGAGGCGATGAAGCACAACGTCAAGCAGCTCGACGGCCGCTTCTCCGCCTGCAACTACCTGGCGCTCGACACCCTCGCGGGGCTGCTGGCCGAGCAGGGCAACGTCGAGAAGGGCTTCGACGTCAACAAGTACTTCCAGCCCGAGCCGATCCTGAAGGTCATGAAGGACAACCCCGACCTCTTCGCCGACCTGCCGCCCGTCCCGGACGCCGCGGCGATCGAGGGCGGGTACACCTTCGACCGCGACACCGCCGCCGAGGCATGCCCGTCGTGACCACGCCCCGTAC
>NZ_JACBXC010000325.1 GCF_013870535.1 Streptomyces phytophilus
GGCGGGCGGCCGGGAGGCGGGGCGCAGGTTCGTCGAGTCGCTGCGGCTGGCGCTGCTGAGCCCGTCGCTGGGCGACGTCAGGACGCTCGTCATGCACCCGGCGAGCACGTCGCACCGCCAACTCGACGCCGCGGCGCTGGCGGCGATGGACATCGGCGAGGGCACGGTGCGGGTCTCCGTGGGCATCGAGCACCCGGACGACCTGTGGGCGGACCTGGCGCAGGCGCTGGAGAAGACGGCGGGCTGAGCAACTGCGGGCGTACCGCACGTCCATCAGCGACTCCACGGCCGCGTACCGCGGCTCCCGGCCCCGGTCGGACGCCATGCCCTCGGCGGGGGGATACCACGGCCGCCCCCGTCCCGCGATCCCCCGAGCGGACCCGCGGGTTGGGCCGAACGGCCTTTCCGCCGGTAACTCCCCGCACCGTAAACGCGTTATTCTGGCCGGACTGCGGCAGCCCGTACCGGGCACCCTGAGAAGTTGTTTCCTTACCGTCGCGTATTCCGAGCGTCCACCCGCGTAGACTTGACACTTGGCGACATGACGCCAACCCGGGTGGGAACTCGTTTTCGGACTCCTGTCCTTCTTCGTGGAATTCTTCTTCACAGTGGCTTTACCTGGCCCTAACATGAGAACGCTCCCACCTCACGCTCCATGAGGTCGGGGACGCATTCGGTACGGCACCCCCACCAACAGCGTTCCGCACGAATGCTTCCCAGTCCCCGAAGCCGCGCTCCCCCCTTCTTCACCCTCGCGCCCTCCCGGGCACCCGGGAGCTCTTTCGCCATGCCCTGCACGACCCTCAGGAGCGGGCGCACCTCTTCGGCCCGCCTGCGGCGCATGTGCTTTCACGAGCCGCAATCCGGCTCTCCCGTGCCCAATTCAGTACGGTCGGCGCCGGTTTCGTCCGGCCCGGTCCTGAGACAAAGGATAGGAGAAACATGTCCGGTAAGTTGATTGCTGGTGGAGCCCTGGCGGCCCTGGTCGCCGCCACCCTCTCCGCCCAGACCGCGGCGGCGGGCGAGGAGCCGGCCGACGGGCCCGCCGAGCAGATCAGGGTCGGCATCCAGACCATCAACGGGTCGGGGTGCCCCGCCGGCACGGCGGCGGTGGCGGCCAACGCCGACAACACGGCGTTCACCGTGACCTACAGCGACTACCTGGCCGTGGCGGGGGCCGGCGCCAGCCCGGTCGACTTCCGCAAGAACTGCCAGCTCAGCCTGGTGCTGGACGTTCCCTCCGGGTTCACGTACGCGATCCAGAGCGTGGACTACCGCGGCTACGCGTACCTGGCGGACGGCGCGTCCGGCCTGGAGCAGGCGTCGTACTACCACATGGGTTCTGCGGAGACGACCGCGAGCAACCAGACCTTCGACGGTCCGTACGACGACAACTGGCAGGTGACCGACTCCAAGGAGTGGGCCGAGCTGGTGTGGGCGCCCTGCGGCGAGCAGCGGAACTTCAACATCAACACCGAACTCCGGGTGTACCGCGGCTCCTCCGACCAGCGGGCGACGAGCCTGATGACGATGGACTCCACCGACAGCGCGGTGAGCACGAAGTACCACCTGGCGTGGAAGGAGTGCTGAAATACCGCGAAGGGTAAGCACCTTACCCGCGGTACGCCTTCGGAGACGGCGGCGCAATTCCCTGCCCGTCCCTCATTCGGCGGCGGTATGCCGCCGGTGTGTGTCTTGACGGAATCCGGCCAGCGGACCGTTTGCCGCCCGCTCGCCAGATTCCGCCCGCATGGCCCGCTCTTGGGCATTGCCGTGCCCGGGATACGGCCCATCCGACCGATTGGAGAACCATGACCCTTGTCGCAGGCAGTGTCCTGGCAGCATTACTGGCCGCGACCGTCACCAGCCCCATCGCGTCGCCGTCCAACGATATCGCGACGCCGCCGTACTTCGAAGACGTACCGCCCGACCAGATGGCGATCCAGGTGCTCACCGTCAACGGCACCGGATGTGAGCCGGGCAGCGCCGCCATCGCGGTCTCCGCGGACAACCAGGCATTCACCGTGACCTACAGCAACTACGTGGCCCTGGTCGGCGTCGGCGCCACGCCGACGGACTTCCGCAAGAACTGCCAGCTCAACCTGGCCATCAAGGTGCCGGGAGGCTTCACCTACGCCATCGCCGGTGTCGACTACCGGGGGTACGGCTACCTGGAGAACGGCGCGACCGGCATGGAAAAGGCGTCGTACTACTTCCAGGGCTCGCCCGACACGGACACCTTCACGCACAACTTCACCGGGCCGATGGACGACAACTGGACCACGACGGACGAGACCGACCTGGAGTCACTCGTCTGGGCGCCGTGCGGGGAGATCCGCAACTTCAACATCAACACGGAGCTCCGCGTCAACGCCGGCACGTCGAACCCCGCGACGACCACCAGCATGCTGACCATGGACTCGACGGACGGAGACATCGAGACGACGTACCACGTCGCCTGGCGGGAGTGCGTGCCGGGCGAGGACTGATCCGCGGCTAGCCGGGACACCCGCCCCGCACCGGGAGAGCGGCCCGGGGGCGTCGCACGCCCGGGTTCCCGGCGCGGGCGCGGGCCGGCGGGCACGTGCGTCCGCCCGCGTCAGGTGTATGGGTCACGACCGTCACCCACGGTCGTGACCCATACGCTAGCCCGCGGGCCAGGCGGCGGCGAGCATCGCGCGGGTGTCCGCGAGGAGTTGCGGCAGCACCTTGGTGTGGCCGACGACCGGCATGAAGTTCGTGTCCCCGCCCCACCGCGGCACCACGTGCTGGTGCAGATGCGCGGCGATGCCCGCACCCGCGACCGGGCCCTGGTTCATGCCCAGATTGAACCCCTGCGCCCCGGACGCGGTGCGCAGGGCGGTCATCGCACGCTTGGTGTACACCGCCAGTTCCGCGGTCTCCTCGTCGGTCAGCTCGGTGTAGTCCGCGACGTGCCGGTACGGGACGACCATCAGGTGCCCGCCGTTGTACGGGTACAGGTTCAGCACCGCGTAGACCTGTGCGCCGCGGGCGAGGATCAGCCCGTCCTCGTCGGACTTCTCCGGGATCGCGCAGAAGGGGCATTCGTCGCCGGCGGCGCTGCCGGTGGGCTTGTTCTCCCCCTGGATGTACGCCATGCGGTGCGGCGTCCACAGCCGCTGGAAATGATCGGGGGTGCCGACCCCGAGCTGCTGCTCCGGCTCACTGGTCATGGTCAGCAGCATATGGCGTGCGGCCCCGCGGGCCGGGCCCCGGGCCCGGCCCGGCCCGGCGCCCCGCCCGCGCCCGGTCAGGCCCCTGCGCGCTCCGCGACCGCGCGGGCCACCTCGTCGATCGCGTCGTCGATCGGCACGCCGTTGTTCTGCTCGCCGCTGCGGTAGCGGAACGAGACGGCGCCCTTGGCGATGTCGTCGTCGCCCGCGATGAGCATGTACGGAACCTTGGCCTTCTGGGCGTTGCGGATCTTCTTCTGCATCCGGTCCGAGGAGGAGTCGACCTCGGCGCGCAGCCCGCGCGCCCGCATCTTCGCCGCGACCTCCTGGAGGTACGGCACGTGGTCGTCGCCGATCGGGATGCCGACGACCTGCACCGGCGCGAGCCACGCCGGGAAGGCGCCCGCGTAGTGCTCCAGCAGCACGGCGAAGAACCGCTCGATGGAGCCGAAGAGCGCGCGGTGGATCATCACGGGGCGCTGCCGCGAGCCGTCGGCCGCGGTGTACTCCAGGTCGAAGCGCTCGGGGAGGTTGAAGTCCACCTGGATCGTGGACATCTGCCAGGTCCTGCCGATGGCGTCCTTGGCCTGCACGGAGATCTTCGGCCCGTAGAACGCCGCCCCGCCCGGGTCCATGACCAGCTGCAGGCCCTGCTTGCCGGCGGCCTGGCGCAGGATCTCGGTGGCCTCCTCCCAGACCTCGTCGGAGCCGATGGACTTCTCCGGGTCCTTGGTGGACAGCTCCAGGTAGAAGTCCTCCAGGCCGTAGTCGCGCAGCAGGTTCAGCACGAAGGTCAGCAGCGAGTCCAGCTCGCCGGCCATCTGCTCCTTGGTGCAGTAGATGTGCGCGTCGTCCTGGGTGAAGCCGCGGGCCCGGGTGAGGCCGTGCACGACGCCGGACTTCTCGTACCGGTAGACGGTCCCGAACTCGAAGAGGCGCAGCGGCAGCTCGCGGTAGGAGCGCCCGCGGGCGTCGAAGATCAGGTTGTGCATGGGGCAGTTCATGGGCTTGAGGTAGTAGTCCTGGCCCTCGTCGAGCTGCATGGGCGGGTACATGCCGTCGGCGTACCAGTCCAGGTGGCCCGACTTCTCGAAGAGCTTCCCCTTCGTCGCGTGCGGGGTGTAGACGAACTCGTAGCCCGACTCCTCGTGCCGCCTGCGCGAGTAGTCCTCCATGACGCGGCGCACGATGCCGCCCCTGGGGTGGAAGACCGCGAGGCCCGAGCCGATGTCCTCGGGGATGGAGAAGAGGTCCAGCTCGGCGCCGAGCTTGCGGTGGTCGCGCTTCTCGGCCTCGGCCAGGAACTCCAGGTGCGCCTTCAGCTCGTCCTTCGACGGCCAGGCGGTGCCGTAGATCCGCTGGAGCTGCGGGTTCTTCTCGCTGCCGCGCCAGTACGCGGCGGCGGAGCGCATCAGCTTGAACGCCGGGATCAGCCGCGTCGTCGGCAGGTGGGGGCCGCGGCAGAGGTCCTTCCAGCACAGCTCGCCGGTCTTGGCGTCGAGGTTGTCGTAGATCGTCAGCTCGCCGGCGCCGACCTCCGCGGACGCGCCTTCCGCGGCGTCGGCGGCGCTGCCCTTCAGGCCGATCAGCTCCAGCTTGTACGGCTCGGCGGCCAGTTCCTCGCGGGCGTCGGCGTCGGTGGTGACCCGGCGGGAGAACCGCTGGCCGCGCTTGACGATCTCCTGCATCTTCTTCTCGACGCGCTTGAGGTCGTCGGGGTGGAAGGGCTCGGGTACGTCGAAGTCGTAGTAGAAGCCGTCCTTGATGGGCGGGCCGATGCCGAGCCTGGCCGCGGGGAACAGCTCCTGCACCGCCTGGGCCAGCACGTGCGCGGTGGAGTGGCGCAGGATGTCCAGGCCGTCGGGGCTGTCGATCAGCACCGGCTCGACCTCGTCGCCGTCGGCGACCTCGTACGCGAGGTCCTTCAGCGCCCCGGCGACGCGGGCGGCGATCACGGTGCGCTGGCCGGGGAAGAGGTCGCCGGCCGTCGTGCCCGTCGTGACCACGCGCTCTTCCCGCTCGGCGGCATCGCGGCTGATGATCACACGGACGTCGGACACGGGGTCTCCTTCGCGGGGAACGGGTGCCGCGCGAGCGGCGGCACGGCGTGAATCGTACCGAGCGAGGGGGGTGCACGGCGAAATCGGGCACCGGGTGCCCGGACCGGTGCGCTCAGCCCTCGCCGTACGCCCCGTCGAACAGGTCCGGGTGCTCCTGCGGCACCTGTGAGAGCCGGTCGCGGCCGGCGTCCTCCAC
>NZ_JACBXC010000326.1 GCF_013870535.1 Streptomyces phytophilus
CGAGTGCACCCGGCCGATCGAGCCCGCCTCCCAGATGACCATCGAGGACTGCGACACCCCCGAGCGCATCCTCGCCAAGGCCGCCCACATCGTGCCCACCCGCGGCCAACTCGCCTGGCAGGGGCGCGAGGTGACCGCCTTCACCCACTTCGGCATGAACACCCTCACCGACCGCGAGTGGGGCTCCGGCGCGGAGGACCCGGCGCTCTTCGACCCGGGGCGCGTCGACGTCGCGCAGTGGATGCGCACGTACCGGGCGATGGGCGCCGAGACGGCCATGCTCACCGCCAAGCACCACGACGGCTTCAACCTCTACCCGACGCGCTACTCCGACCACTCCGTGGCCGCCAGCCCGCACAGCCGCGACCTCCTCGGCACGTACGTCAGGGAGGCCCGCAAGGCCGGCCTCGGCGTCGGCGTCTACCTCTCCCCGTCCGACGGCGCGGAACTGCCGCACGCCTGGCACGCCGGCTGGCTGGAGACGCTGCGGGAGAAGGAGGAGGCGGGCGAGCAGCTGACGAGCGTCGAGCGCACCGCGCTCGCGGACGGCGGCCCGCCCTCGGGCCACGGCCGCTACGGCAACGGCAGCCCCGTGCGCACCCACACCATCCCCACCCTCACCGAGGGCGACGACCGCGCCGACGACGTCGCGGCCGGGCGGCTGCCCACGTTCACGGTGCGGGCGAACGACTACGACGCGTACTACCTGAACCAGGTCTACGAGCTGTTCACCGAGTACGGCCCCATCGACGAGCTGTGGCTCGACGGCGCCAACCCGTGGCGGGACGCGGGCATCACCCAGGAGTACGGCTTCCGGCAGTGGTACGAGCTGATCCACGCGCTCTCCCCGGACACCGTCGTCTTCCAGGGCCCGCAGGGCGTCCGCTGGGTCGGCAACGAGCGGGGCGTCGCCCGCGAGACCGAGTGGAGCGTCACCCCGCACACCGTCGACCCCTGGTCCACCCACGGCGCGCTGCCCAACGACTCCACCGACCCCGACATCGGCTCGCGCGCCAAGCTCCTCGCCGACGGCGTGCGGTACCTGCAGTGGTATCCGGCGGAGGCGGACGTCTCCAACCGCCCCGGCTGGTTCCACCACCCCGGCGAGCGGCCGAAGACCGCCGACGAGCTGTTCGCGCTGTACGAGCAGAGCGTCGGCCGCAACGCCCCGCTCCTGCTCAACGTGCCGCCCGCGCGCGACGGCCGCATCGCCCCCGAGGACGTACGCGAGCTGCGGGCCTTCGGGGACCGGGTGCGCGCGGTCTACGGCGCGGACGTGCTGGACCGGCGCGGGCCGCAGACCTTCGACCGGGTCCGGGTGGCGGAGGACATCCGGCACGGCCAGCGCGTCGAGCGCTTCGCGGTGGAGGCGCGGGATCCGGCGACGGGGGAGTGGCGGCAGGTCGCGGCGGGCACCACGATCGGCGCGTACCGCATCCTCCCGCTGGCCGAGCCGGTGACGGCGGACAAGCTGCGGGTCCGGGTGGACGAGGCGCGGGGCGCGCCGCGGCTGCTGGCGGTGACGGCGCATCTGAGCACGGCCGGGGAGCCGGGCCCGTAGCGGACGCCGCACGTTAGGCGACCCCGGGCGCGCGGACCGCGGCGGTGTTCGCTACGGTTTGCACGTGGACAGGAAGAAGACCCTGCGCGCCGGTGCACTCGCCGCCGGGACGGCGCTCATGATGCTGATGTCGTCCCCCGCCGCCTCCGCGCTCAACCGCGACGACGGCGACGACCCGGGCCCCGGGCTGAGTGTCGCGGAGACCCTCGGTCTCTTCGTGCTCACCCCGCTGGTGGCCTTCGCGGTGATCGCCGGGCTGGTGGTCGCGGCGGAGAAGAAGAAGAGCTGACCCCGGCGCGTTCGCCGCGCCGCGCGCAGGCGCCTGCTCCGTACGCGGAGCGGGCGCTTTTGCGCGCTCTCCGCGTACGGAGCGCCCGGTGGGCCGGGCACCTGGACACCCGGGCCCCCGGGGCCGCCGCCCGCCTCAGGCGAAGTCCGGCATGTCGCCGACCGTGCGGTTGACGTCGATCACGGTGAACGACGCGCCCTGCGGGTCCTCCAGGGTCGCCATCCGCCCGAACGGCGAGTCCTGCGGCCCGAACGTCACGCTGCCGCCGCGCCGCCGTGTCGTCTCCACGGCACGGTCGCAGTCGTCCACGGCGAAGCAGACGCCCACGTGCGGAGGCGTCCCGGCGGGGAAGACGTCGCTGCTCATCTCCGCCCGGCCGATGAGCGGGTCGCTGTCGCCGGCGCTCCACACGGCGTAGTCCATGCTGTCGTCCTGCATCTTGCGCACCCGGTAGCCGAAGACCTCGGGGAAGAAGGCGTCGGCGTGCTCGGGGTTGCGGGTGTCGACCTCGGCCCAGCAGAACGTGCCGGGCTCGCCGATCGCGGCGAAGCCCTCGTGGCTGCCCGGCTCCCACAGCCCGAACCGGATCCCGTCCGGGTCCTCGGCGATGGCCATCGTGCCGTACGGGCCGACCTCCATCGGGCCCATGACGACCCGCCCGCCGTGCTCGCCGACGTGCCCGGCGGTGGCTTCGGCGTCGGGGGTGGCGAAGTACAGCGTCCAGCCGGCCGGAGCCTTCTCCGCGCCCGGCATCGGCGGGGCGAGCCCGGCGGCGACGCCGCTGTCCGCGGACGCCTGGGTGTAGTGCCCGGCGGCCTCGCCGCCGTCCTCGAAGGTCCAGCCGAAGATGTCGGCGTAGAAGCTCTTCGCGGACTCCAGGTCGGGGAAGGTTGCGTCCGCCCAGCAGGGTGCGCCTTCGGGTCGTACGGCCATGATCGGTCGCCTCCTCTGAGGCTGGGGGTTATTGCGTGGATTTGTGCACTTCTCACGCTAGTCCCGAGACCCGCAGCTCGCGCGCGGACGGCTTTCAGCCGCGGCGCACGACCCGAGGGCGAGCCGCTCCCCGGCCCGGCCGCGCCGCAGGCGGCAACGCAGCGGTGCCCCGCCCTCGCCGTCGGTGACCGGTTGCGGAGGTGACGGAGCTGTCGTCGCCGGTGGGGCGGCTGCGGCGCATCGCCCGCACGGCAGTGTGCGGGCGCCCCGGCGGTGAGCCGGGACGCCCGCACGCGGGGTGTGACCGGGCTACTTCTTGCAGCCCTTGCCCTTGCAGGGCTCGCCGCGCGGGTTGCCGATCCGCTCGGTCAGGTGCTCGTCGCCCTCGATCGTGAGGGGACCGGTGACCGGGGGCTTCGGCAGCCGGAAGCCGTCGGGGACCTCGGTCTCCAGCAGGTAGTAGGTGCCGTTCTCCAGGTCGGCGAAGACGCAGACGCCGCGCCTGTCGGTGGCGCAGCCGCTGCCCTCCCTGGTGTCGGGGTTCCCGCCGCGGGTCTGGAGCCCCGGCACGCCGTTGGTCTCGCGCCACAGCTCGAAGACCGCGCCGGCCAGCGGCTTGCCGTTGTGGGCGTCCACCTTGTTCACGGTGATGGACCCCTGGGCGCCCGGCTCCGGTACCCGTACCGGCAGGTTGAGGCTGTCCTCCTCCGGCCCGACCTCCTGGCCGTCGAAGACGGCGGTGGCGGTGGCCGTGTTGGGCAACTCACCGCGTGCCGCGTCCTCGGCCGTGACCGTGCCGGTCCCCGTGCACCGGACGCTCTCGCCGGGCGCCAGCGTGGTCTGCGGGCACGAGACCGGGCCCAGCCGGCTGTCGACGACGGTCACGTCCTCCAGCACGGTGTTTCCCGTGTTGGTCACCGTGAAGGTGTACGGAACGGTGTCCCCTTCCTCCAGCGGGAGGTTCAGGTCGTCGGGCACGGACTTGATGAGGGTGAGCGCGGGGCCGGGCTCCGTCCTGCGTACGGGCAGGTTGAGGCTGTCCTCTTCGGGGCCGACCTCCTCGCCTTCGAAGGTGGCCGTGGCGGTGGCGGTGTTGGGCACCTCGCCGCGTGCCGCGTCCTCCTCCGTGACCGTGCCCGTCGCCGTGCAGCGCACGCTCTCCCCGGGCGCCAGCGTCGTCTGCGGGCAGGTGATCGGGCCGAGGCGGTCGTCGGTGACGGTGACGTCCTCCAGTTCGGTGTTCCCGGTGTTGGTGACGGTGTAGGTGTACGGGACCTCGTCACCCACCTCCAGCGGCAGCGGCAGGTCCGCCGGCACCGACTTCACGAGCGTGAGCGCGGGCGCCGGATTCCGTACGGGCAGCGTGAGGCTGTCCTCCTCCGGGCCGACCTCCTGGCCGTCGAAGACGGCGGTGGCGGTGGCGGTGTTGGTCAGCTCGCCGCGTGCCGCGTCCTCCTCCGTGACCGTGCCCGTTCCCGTGCACTCGACGCTCTCGCCGGGGGACAGCGTGGTCTGCGGGCAGGTGATCGGGCCGAGGCGGTCGTCGGTGACGGTGACGTCCTCCAGTTCGGTGTTCCCGGTGTTGGTGACGGTGTAGGTGTACGGCACCTCGTCGCCCGCCTCCAGCGGCAGCGGCAGGTCGTCCGGCACGGACTTGACCAGGCTCAGCGCCGGCGCCGGCCGGCCGATGACGACGTTGCGGATGAGGTGCACGTTGGACCAGACGCCCGTGGAGCCGGCGAAGCCGAACTTGTACGTGCTCGGCACCGGCGTGGGCGCCGGCCTGCTCAGGACCTGCTGGGGGCCCCGGCCGTCCTGGAAGTCGATCCAGACCGTCAGCACCGGGTCCGGCGCCGGGGTGATCTGCACCGTCACCGTCCGCTTCGACGGCTCCAGGTCCGCCTCCGCCTGGACCGGGTCGCTGGAGACCTCGGTCGTCGGCCCTTCGAGCAGGCCCGGCAGGCTCGACTCCCACCCGGTGGCGTCGGAGTGCTCCCCGGTGTAGGTGGCGTCGAGGAAGCAGTAGCCCTCCAGGCCGTCGCCGGGGCCGCGCACCGTGACCATGTTGGGGCCGGTGCTGGAGATCGTGGGGAACGCGGTGCCCGCGGGGGAGCGCTGGTCCGCGGGGCAGCCGCTGCCGCGGCCCTCGCCGTCGTTGAAGAAGTTCCCGAGCACGTCGAGGCCGATGCCGACGTAGCCCTGGTCGACACCGGGGACGACGGCCTCGGCGGGGTCGTTCTTCTGCGCGTAGCCCAGGCTGCCGCCGAACGCGCCCGGCGCGTCCAGGTCCGCGGCGCCGTCGACGAGGAAGAACGAGATCCCGTCCGCGGGCCGGCGCTCCCCCTGGAACTCGGCGGTCGGCCCGTACTGCCACTGCTCGAACGTGACCACCAGCCCGTCCTCGGCGGGGACGGGCTGGTCGTACAGCGCCGCGCCGCTCTGGTCCGTCTTGGCGTCGGTGAGCTGCAGGTAGCCGTTGCCGTCGGCGCCCGGCGGCGGTACGGGGCCGCCGACCGCCGAGGGCGTCGGGCAGCCGCCGAGGGGGTGGACGCCGGTCGTCGGGCCGTCGTCGTCGGCGGCCGCGCCCGTCAGGCACGCGGAGCCGTAGCCGGTGAACTCCGGCGCGGTGGCGCCGGTGAAGTCCTCCTCCACGTAGATCGGG
>NZ_JACBXC010000327.1 GCF_013870535.1 Streptomyces phytophilus
ACGGCGGCCATGGTCTCGCCGGTGCCGGCGGAGATGAGCAGGCCCTCAGGGGTGCGGCCGGCCGCGTCGGCGGGGCCGAGGACCTCCGGCAGGCCCGCCTCGTGGCCGAGGGCCAGCTCGACGAGGTCGCGGCGCCACTCGCCGGTGTGCGCGGACCAGTAGCCGGTGGTGGAGGCGGAGCCGCGGTCCGTGGTGCGGCGGGGCGGCTTGCCCAGCAGCTGCCAGACGAGCCAGTCGTGCGGGGTCATGAGCTGCGCGGTGCGCTTGGCGTGGTCGGGCTCGGTGGCGGCGAGCCGGCGCAGCTTGGTGACGGGCAGCTTGGCGTCCGGCACCGCGCCGACGGCCTCCGCCCACGCCGCCCGGCCGCCGAACTCGCCGGCGAGGTCTGCGGCGGCGCCCTGGGCCCGCTTGTCGTTGCCGGTGAGCGCGTGCCGTACGGGCGCGCCCGCGGCGTCCAGCGGGATGACGGCGTGCTGCTGGGCAGCTACCCCGATGGCCTGCACGCCCTCCAGTACGCCGCCGTCCGCGGCCTCGCCGAGCGAGAGGAGCCACGTCTGCGGGTCGGCCTCGTACGCCGCCGCCTCGTCGACGGACTCGGACACCGGGTGCGGGGCGTAGCCCTGCTTGAGTACCGCGCCGGTGTCGGCGTCGCAGACGACGATGTTGGTGCCTTCAGGCGAGCTGTCCAGACCGGCGACTATCCCCATGCCGCAGATGATGCCCTATCGGCGGGGCCGTCCGGGCACCGGCGCGGTTTCGGCCAGGGCGCCGACCGGAACCGGCCCACCGGCCGCGGGGTGCGCTCGAACCGGTGCGCGCCCCGCGGCCGGCCCGGGGTCAGGTGTTCGTCGTACCCCAGTCGTCGGGCTCGTCGCGCCGGCCGCGGGTGCCGTTCGCGTGCCCGTTCCCGTGGAGGAAGTGGACGCGCGAGGCGACGTTCTCCGGGACCACGTCCGCAAACTTCGTGGAGAGTGAACTCGCCGCCTTGGTCACGGCGTCCCGGCTGGTCAGCGCGGCGGCCTCGGCGGCGTTGCGCACCGCCGGGGACTCGCTGAACTGCTGCGCGGCCTTGCGCATCTGCTCGTAGCGCTCGCGTCCGGCCCGACTGCCCAGGACGTACCCGACGGCGATCCCCGCAACGAAGCTCACCCGGTACCGCATGGTCTCCACCTTCCCTCGGACTGCCTCGACTGGGCTGTTCCGCCCTGCTGTCACCGGTACGCGTACCCGGAAGAGGGGGAGGGGTGAATACCGATTTCGGAGCGGACCCAGCCATGCGCTAATGTATTGCGAGCAGCACAGGAGCGCCCCCCGGGAGCGGGAAGGGCCTCCGTGCGGAGCAGTCCTCCGTAGCTCAATCGGCAGAGCAGCCGGCTGTTAACCGGCAGGTTACTGGTTCGAGTCCAGTCGGGGGAGCAGGTACGCGAAGGCCCCGAACGGGGCCTTCGCCCCTTTCTGCCCGCACGACCCTCCCAGCTCCTCCGCCGCCCCCGGAACCGGAAGCGGTCCACCCGCGTCCTTCCGGACATGCGCAGCCGCCCGGCTCCTCCCCGGCGACGGGGTCTCCGGGCGACAGATCGTATGAGCGGCTATGCTGCGGCAGACGGCGCGCACATCTGTACGTGACGCGCCGTACGGGGCGGTAGCTCAGCCGGTTAGAGCAACGGACTCATAATCCGTCGGCCGTGGGTTCGAGTCCCACCCGCCCCACTCAGATCCCTCCCCGAAGGATCGTTTCCGCCAGGGATTTCCCTGCGGGTTCGCCGGGTCAGCCCACGACGTCCACCTGTCCGTCGGGCACCAGCGGGCACGTGCCGCCGGAGAAGCCGATGGTCAGTTGGTGGGTGACCACCATTCCGCCGATGATCTGCGCGGCCTGGTCGGGGTCCATGCCGGGGTCGGCGTCGTTGACGTCCTGGGCGATGACGAAGTAGCTCCAGGTGCCCGCTTCCATCTCCCGGGAGAGATGTGGGAAGCCCCCGGTGTACGTCCCGTCGTCGGGTGCGCTGTCCGGGGCCGCGCCGTCGTCGGCGAGGGTGGTCCGGTAGTACCGTCCGCTCGGGGCGATGAGGAAGCACTGCACGAAGAGCCGGCCGCCGCGCAGCTGGTGGCCGTCGGCGTCGTAGAACTCCGCCTTCACCTCGAACGTCTCGCCGGCGGTGTTGTCCAGGACGTCCGGTGCGGAGATGTCGTACCGCGACAGCACGTGCTGATTCTCCTGCGTCTCCGACACGCTGTGGCTGTACGTCCCGCCGTCGGTGGTGCGGCGGTACTCCCAGCGCGTGTCCACCTGGAAGGGCCGCCCGAGTGCCACCGGGTCGTTCGGGACGAGTTCGAACTTCAGGTTCTCCCCGGTGGTGACTTCCCCGCCGGGCGGCGGGGTGTGGTCCTGGCCCCGGCGCATCGGGTCGCGGGCGTCGGAGGCCGCCGCGATGGTGGCCACGGTGGCGGCGGCGGCGACGAGGCCCGCCGCGACCGCGTTGGTGCCCTCCCCCTCGGCCTCGGTGTTGCAGCAGCTTCCGTCGTTGGCCGGCCCCGTCGTGGTCTGGATCTCTCCCGTCCCCGCGACGGCCTCGACGATCGCGGCGGCGACCACCAGCACCCCGGCGACTATCCCGAGGATGATCTTCCAGAACGGGTCCTCGAAGGGGAGGGGGCCGTACTGGCCGCTGTAGGGCGGGTTCGGGGAGAGGGTGAGACGCACTTCTTTGGGGAGGTAGCCGGGCGGGCAGAAGACGAAGTCCGTGTAGTGCTGCGAGTACAGTTCGCGGGCGGCGTCGAGGAAGGACCGCTCGTCGTCCCCGAGAGCGGCGACGAGGTCCGCCGTCCCGGCCCGGTCCGATCGGACGGAGGGCTTCACGCACGGCTCCGCCGCGGCGAAGAGCGACACGAACTCCACGTTGAGGCGCCCCTGCGGCACGTCCACGTCGAAGGTGTGGGTGACGGGGTCGAACGTCGTCCGCATCACGAAGATCTTCTTGATGACGCGCGTCGTTCCCGACGGGCCGTTGCTGACGAAGCTGACGTAGTGGTCGCCGGGTGCGGCATCCGTCAGGTCCAGCTTCCAGGACAGGGTGCGTACCGCGTCCGAGGGCAGATCGCCGAGATCGTACGTCCGGGGGGAGACGGCGATACCGGGGTCGGAGACGCTCTCCAGATAGATCCTGGTGCCGGCGAGGGCCCCGGCGGTCGTGTTGCGGACCTGCGCGTGCAGCTCCTGAGGGCCCAGGGCGGTTTCGAAGATCCCGTCCGGCATCATCAGCCCCGTCATCGGATGCGTGGCGAAGGGGCGGTTGGCGATTTCGAAGGAAGGCATTCGGTTTCACTCTCCTCGGACCAGCAGGAATCCCATGCCGCCGACCTGCACGCCCC
Source organism: Streptomyces phytophilus (assembly GCF_013870535.1). Lineage (GTDB taxonomy): Bacteria > Actinomycetota > Actinomycetes > Streptomycetales > Streptomycetaceae > Streptomyces > Streptomyces phytophilus. The sequence continues at coordinate 3,373 of NZ_JACBXC010000327.1, forward strand.
CGGCGAACTGAAGCACTTCCACCAGGCCGGCATCGCCGTCGAGGCGTGCTATCAGGTGGAGGTTCACGTGGCCGCCGGGCGGGATCTTCAGCTCCCCCACCTCCGGCGAAGCCTGGTCGAGTTCCGCCGGTCCCGGGTACGCCGTGCCGGTGAACCCCGCGATCCGCGCCTCGCCGCCGTCCCCGAGGAGCGCCCCGTCGAGTCCTCCCGTCTCGACGAGGGGGTCCAGAGCGCGCAGGGAGGCCGGCTCCGCGGTCACCGTGAACACCTGCTCCTCGCGGCCCGAGTTGTTCACCATGAGCGGCAGGATCGTGAAGAACTCGCCGCCGATCGGCAGGGAGTTCTCCCTGACGTGCAGGATGGTGAGATTTCGCTGCGCGAGGTGCGGATCCGCCGTCGGTCTCGCCCGCAGGGCCGGATTCACGGGGTCGAGTGATGCGTGGAACGCCTCGACGACCAGGCACGCTTTGTACGGGACACTCCATGGCCGCAGGCAGAGGACGTCGGAACTCGCACCCCCCGGAATGGTCACGGAGGCCGAGCCGTGTTTGATCGCCTTGCCGGTGATGCCGATCCCGCTGGGAGTCCAGTAGAAGTTCACCGTCGCGTTCGCGATCTCGGCCTCGGTGCGGTTCTGCACCCTGGCCCACAGGAAAACCTGCTGTCCTTCGACCGGCATTCCGGGGCTGCCCATGGGATCGGATCCCGGTACCACCCAGATGTCTTCGCTGAGGTACCACTTCGGCTGCCCGTCGCGGATCTCAATCTTTGCTTCACCCATCGCAACCTCGCACCTGAGAAGCTCGGTATCGACACGCAGGGAAGAGGTGTCCTCGTATTCAGGCTGGCAGACGGGCCCGGACGCCGCGAGTGGATCACTTCCCGCGGTCCCGGCGGGGATCCGTATCCCGACATCAGGTGACGCGGGCTGCCCGAGTACCGGGCCTACGGTCTCCACTGCGCGGGCGGCGTGCCGTGCGGGGAGCCGGAGGTGCCGGAAAGGTGAGGGGGCCGCGGGGTCAGAGGCGGTCGTGGAGGAGGCGGGACAGCTCCACCCGGCGGGTCTTGAGGGTCGCGGTGCGGGGGAGTTCGGCCAGCGGGAGGTGGACCGGCGCGCCGAGCTGGGGGTAGTCGGCGGTGGCCGCCCGCCAGCGGGCGGGGACCAGGGGCTCGTCGTCGCGGGTGCACAGGACGGGGACCGGTTCGGCGTCGGGCCCCTGGACGACGACGAGTTCGACGAGTTCTTCGAGGCGGTCCAGGACGGTGTCCTCGATCTCCAGGCTGGAGCCGATCCCGGGGATGGTGTCGGTCTCGCGGTCGAGCATGTGCAGGCAGCCGGCGCGGGTGCGGTAGCCGACGTCGCCGGTGCGCCACCAGCCGTCGTGGACGTTCTCGTCGTAGCGGTCCTGCTCCCCGTGGTACGTCTGGGCGAGGCCGTCCCAGCGGACCTCGATGAACCCCGGGTTCGCGGCGGAGACCCGCCGGCCGTTCCGCGGGACGACGCGGATCCGGGCGCTGCCCGGCAGCGGGAAGCCGACGCAGCGGCCGTCCATGCCGCGGGTGTCGCGGCGGAAGTAGGGGCGGCCCGCGGCGGGGCCGACCTCGGACTGGCCGTAGATCTGGAAGAACCGCGGGGCGCGGCGGCGGGAGGCGTCCAGGAGGCGGCGTACGGTGCGCGGGTGGAGGGCGTCGAACGTGGCGGAGAAGTACTTCACGGACGCGAAGGGTTCGCGCGGGTCCGCGGCCAGGCCCTCCCAGGCGAGGAACGAGTTGGGCAGGGCCTCGACGAGACCGGGCCGGTTCCGCAGGAAGGACTTCGCGACGCTCTCCGGGTCGTGGTGGGCCAGGAGGACCGCCGGCATGCCTTTCAGCAGCACCAGCGCCATCGCCGCGAACAGCCGCGAGTGCACGAACGGCACGCTGACGGCGACCGTCTCGCGCCCGCGCATCAGCGCGAGCAGGGCGAGTTGCGGGCGCAGCCGGGCGCGCATGGTGCGCGGGGTGTGGACGACCAGCTTCGGTACGCCCGTCGTGCCCGAGGTGTGCGTGATCATCGCCGGGTCGTCCAGCCC